>CAXTUT010000163.1:0-2539 GCA_964247465.1 uncultured Caulobacteraceae bacterium
GTCCGAGCGCGTAGCGGACGCCCAGCGTCAGGGTCTGGTCGCGGTAGTGGCCTTCGAAGGTGCCGGGCTGGATCGCGCCGGAGCCCACGCTCTGGAAGCGCAGTTCGGAGGTCTCGAGCCAGGTATACTTCAGATCGACGTTCAGGCGGTGCGTGGCGTGGTAGCTCAGGCCCGCGAAGGCCTGGTAGGCGAAGGCCACGTCGTTGTCGTTGATGGACAAGGTCTGCCGACCCACCTGGCCGGCCGGAACGTTGGCGAACTGGCCGTAGTCGCCGACTTGCGAACGGGCGACGCCGACGCCGCCGCCGATGAACGGGTGCACGATCAGCTGGGGCATGAAGTCGTAGACGCCGTTGGCGAAGGCGGTGCCGACGTTGAAGTGGCCGTGGGGCGCTTCACAGATGGAGGTGCTGCCGATCCCGCAGATGCCGACCGGGGCGGCGCGGTTGGTGGAGCCCAGGAAGCGACGCGTCTGCAGGTCGCGGTAGCCGACTTCAAGCTCCACGCGATAGTTCGGCGTGAACTGGTAGCCGAGCCGGCCCAGCGCCGCCCAGCCGCCGTTCTTCACTTCCGACAGGCGGTAGCCGAAGGGCGTGCCCGTCACGTCGGTGTTGGACGAGTGGGTGCTGATGCTGTTGTCGTACAGCTGGTGCCAGCCGCCGTCGAGGCCGACGTAGAAGCCGTTCGGCGCAGGCGGCGTCACCGGAGCCAGGTTGATAAAGTCGAACGGCTGCGCGTTAGCCGCGGATCCAGCGGCGAGAACCGCGGCCAGGGCGGCTCCAGCCAAAAGCGTTGTCTTCATATGCAGAGCCCTCTGTTGCCCTTAGCGACGGTCGAGACCCTCGACCAGATGAACCTATAGCAAGACCTGGACGAAGACACAGTGTCGCAGACGTCACACATCCAAGGTTTCGGTCCGGACATACGGCGTCGGACGTTAATGAATATTTTGGAAGCCGAAGACCTCCACTGCATCCAACCGCGCCGCCACACCGCCGTCTAGAAGACGCCGTGACGTGTCGCGATCGCGCCGCCGAATGTCCGCCTTCCCCTCAACCCTACGGCGCCAAAAATGCGGCGTCAGTCCCATCGTTCCAGACTTCGACGCCACTGATGTGCGCTGCGGCATTCTGGCCACATACGGGGCGGATGCAAGGCTAAAGTTCGATCACGTCCCCGGGTCTGCGTGAGCGCGCCTGCAGCCAGAGCACGCCCGCCAAATCCGACACCGACGCCTTCAGCCGCCCGAGATTGGAGTATTTCGAGAGCCCGGTGGTGCGTGGACGATGGCCCACGTCCTCGAACACGATCTGCAATCCCTCCCGCAGCATCAGGGCGGGCAGGAAGCGATGCATGTGGTCGAAATACGGCAGCCTCAGGTAGGCGCTTCGACGCATGCTCTTCAGGCCACATCCCGTGTCGGCCGCACCATCGCCGAGCATGCGGCTGCGCAGCGTGTTGGCGACCCAGGAGCCGACACGTTTGGCGGCGCTGTCGCGGCGACGGGCGCGGCGGCCGCCCACCAGGCCTAGGCCCTGGCCGCCGGCCTTCAGGCGCGCGACCAGGCGCGGGGCGTCAGCCGGATCGTTCTGGCCGTCGCCGTCCAGGGTCACGATGATCTCGCCGCGCGCGGCGAGCACGCCGGTCCGGACGGCGCGGCTCTGGCCCGCATTCTGGGCGTGGCGCAGGACGCGCAGCTGAGGGAAGGCGCCGCGCAGGCCCTGCAGCGCCTGGGCGGTCGCGTCGCGGCTGGCGTCGTCGACGAAGATGATCTCGTGAGGGGCTCCGGCGAAGGCGGCGGCGATCTCGCCGGCCAGGCCCGCGACCGCGCCCTCCTCGTCGAACACCGGCACCACGATCGAGATCAGCTCAGCGCTCGCGAAGGAAGAAGCTTGGACGTCCACGCCCGCTCATAGCGGCATTCGCACCGGGAGGCTAAGGTGCGCGCGGCCGGTCGACTCGAAGCCGCCCACCTGTGGCCCAAGCGCCCCGTCGCAGCCGCTTCAGCCGCCCGCCCGAAAACGGCCCCGCGCCAGCGGGCGCAACATGGAAACGGCCATGATGGCCGGCGCCAGCGCATAGGCCAGCAGCAGCCGGCGCGGGTTGTCGGCCCGCTTGCGGAAATACCGCACCAGCCCCAGCCCCTTGAAGAACTCCACCTTCAGCGGCGAGGTGTGGCTGGTGGAGCCCAGATGCACCACCCGTGCGGCGGGCGCGAACAGCACCTGGCCGCCGCTTCGCCGCATGCGCCAGCACAGGTCCACGTCCTCCACGTGCAGGAAGTATCCCTCGTCGAACCCGCCAAGCGCCGAGAAGTCCTCGTGGGTCAAGGCGAAGCAGGCGCCCGATATGGTCGCCACGGGCAGCAGCTCGCCCGGCTCAGGATCGTGCTCATGGTGGATCTCGAAGCGCTTGAGGAAGCGCGTGGCCATGGACAGGCGGGTGAGACTGAGGAGCGAGGTGACCGGGGTCACCTCGCCGCGGCGCGGGGGCCGCGCGGCGGGGCCCCCGGAGGGGGGGGGGGGGGCCCCCCCCCCCC
>CAXTUT010000163.1:2549-5567 GCA_964247465.1 uncultured Caulobacteraceae bacterium
GGCCCCGGGGGGGTCCCCGGCGGGCGCCGGGGCCGGGGCCCCCCCCCCCCGCGGCGCGCGCCGCGCTGCTCGGCCCCGTCGATGTTGAGGATGCGCGCACCGACCAGGCGCGGCGCGGGCGTGGCGTTTACGGCGTCGACCAGACAGGCGACGCAGCCGGCCTGCAAGAAGGCGTCCGGGTTGAGCACCACGAGCACCCGGCCATGAGCCAGGTCGGCGCCCATGTTGCAGCCGCGCGCGAAGCCGACGTTGCCGTGGCCACGCAGCACGCGCACCCGCGCATCGCCGGCGCGGGCGTCGTCCTGCACCGCCTGCTCCTCGGGCGTGGAGCCGTTGTCGATGATGATGAACTCGTCGACCAGCGGTTCGGCCAGCACGTGGGCGATGCTGTCCGCCAGCGCCTCGCCGGTGCGGAACACCACCATGATGACGGTGACCTGCGCCTGAAGCGCGTGGTCCGTGACACGCGCGCGGGTGACGAGCCCTCCGTTCAGCGGCCGGACGTAGGTGTTCATGCGTCCTCCAGCACCGGCTGGGGCTGCGGGGCCGCAGCGTCCGGCCGCGCCGCGAGATCGGGTGGCAGGGCCTCCTGCGTCAGCCGGACCGCCGCCTCCTCAAGCGTCAGGAGGGTGCGGCCGTCCGAGCCCAGGCGGCGAAGATCGAGCTGGCCGGCTTCCGCCTCC
Source organism: uncultured Caulobacteraceae bacterium (assembly GCA_964247465.1). Lineage (GTDB taxonomy): Bacteria > Pseudomonadota > Alphaproteobacteria > Caulobacterales > Caulobacteraceae > CAHJWH01. The sequence goes on from CAXTUT010000163.1 coordinate 3,233, forward strand.
CTGCGGCCGACGACGGCGATGACGGGGACCTTGGCCAGACTGTGCTCCCGCACCTTGTAGTTGATCTTCTCGTTACGCGTGTCGACCTCCACCCGCAGCCCGGCGGCGCGCAGCCTCTCCGCCGCTTCTTGGGCATAGGCCTCGGCGTCTGAGGTGATGGTCGCCACCACAACCTGCACCGGCGCCAGCCATAGCGGGAAGGCCCCGGCGAAGTTCTCGATCAGGATGCCGATGAAGCGCTCGAAGGAGCCCAGGATCGCCCGGTGCAGCATGACCGGCCGCTGCTTGGAGCCGTCCTCAGCCACGTATTCGGCGCCCAGCCGCTCGGGAAGCACATAGTCGAGCTGGATGGTGCCGCAGGTCCACTGGCGGCCGATGGCGTCGCGCACCATGAAGTCGAGCTTGGGGGCGTAGAAGGCGCCGTCGCCGTCGGCGATCACCGGCTCGTAGCCGGCCGCGCGGGCCGCGTTCAGCATCTGGGCCTCCGCACGATCCCAGAAGGCGTCCGTTCCGGCGCGCAGGACCGGGCGGGTGCCGAGCGAGATGTATTCCGCCTTCAGCCCCAGGTCGGCATGGACGGAGCGACACAGCTCGATGAAGCGCGTCGTCTCGCCCTCGATCTGGTCCTCGCGGCAGAAGATATGGCCGTCATCCTGGGTGAAGGCCCGCACGCGCATCAGCCCGTGCAGCGAGCCGGACGGCTCATAGCGGTGGCACGAGCCCATCTCGGCCATGCGGATCGGCAGCTCGCGATAGCTCCGCTGGCCCCAGTTGAAGATCTGGATATGGCCGGGGCAGTTCATCGGCTTCAGCGCCAGCGTCTCGCCCTCCACCGTCTCGCAGACGAACATGTTCTCGCGATACTTTTCCCAGTGGCCCGACTTCTCCCAGAAGGTGCGGTCCAGCACCTGGGGTGTCTTGACCTCCACATAGCCGGCCTGATCGACCCGGCGGCGCATGTAGGCTTCCAGCGTGCGCCAGAGCGTCCAGCCCTTGGGGTGCCAGAAGACCATGCCGCGGCCTTCCTCCTGGAAGTGGAACAGGTCCATGGCGCGGCCGAGCTTCCTGTGGTCGCGCCGCTCGGCCTCCTCGATGCGGTGCAGATAGGCGTCGAGGTCGTCCTTGCTGGCCCAGGCGGTGCCGTAGATGCGCTGCAGCTGGGCGTTGCGGTGATCGCCGCGCCAGTAGGCGCCCGCCAGCTTGGTCAGCTTGAACGCCTGGCCCACGAAGCGCGTGGACGGCTGGTGCGGCCCGCGGCACAGGTCCAGCCACTCGCCCTGGTGATAGACGGTGATGGTCTCGCTTTCGGGCAGGTCGCGGATCAGCTCGGCCTTGTAGCCCTCGCCGGCCGCCTCGAAGTGGGCGATGGCGTCGGCGCGCGGCCAGACCTCGCGGCGAAAGGGCGCGCCGCGGGCGATGATCTCGCGCATCTTGGCTTCGATCCTGGGCAGGTCGTCCAGGCTGAACGGCTCGTCGCGGGCGAAGTCGTAGTAGAAGCCGTCCTCGATCGGCGGTCCTATGGTCACCTGAACGCCGGGGAACAGCGCCTGCACCGCTTCGGCCATCACATGGGCCGCATCGTGGCGGATGGTGAACAGCGCGTCGGGATGGTCGCGGGTCAGGATTTCGACCCGCCCCCCGCGCTCGAGCCCCCGGTCGAGGTCGAGCATCTCGCCGTCCAGTCGGACCAGCGCTGCGTTCTTGGCTACGGATTTTGGCAGGCCCTCCGCCACCGCGCGACCGGTGGTCCCCTCGGGATAGTCGCGAACGGCTCCGTCGGGAAAGGTCAGGTGGATCATGCTTCACACTTCAGCGCCAAAGGCGCAGCCGGCGGCGGATCATAGCCCGACCCGCCCCAGGGATGGCAACGGCATACGCGCCGGAGCGCCAAACCGCCGCCCCGCACCGGCCCATGGCTGACGAACACTTCGGCGGCGTATTCCGAACAGGTCGGCAGGAACCGGCAGCTGCGGGGCAGCCAGGGGGATAAAGCGCCCTTGTAGAGGCTCAGGGCTCCTCGAACGAACAGGCGGTAGCCATGAGCCACACAGACGCCCTCGTGCTGCTTCGACATATTCCGAACCGCCTGCAGCGGCGCGGAAGGCGCGCGGTCAGAGGTAACATGGGTGTTTGCGCAGGACCACCCTCGCCCGCCTGTCGGATCAGGCGCTGGCGATCCTCGCCGCCTCCGCCGCCGCCTCGAACGCCAGCAGGGTCGAGGCGTGGCGCGCGGGGAAGTCGCGCACCTGGGCCAGCACGGCGAGGTCGGCGAAGCGGCCCTGCGGCGGAGGCGCGCCCGCCTTCAGCATGTCGCGCAGCGCGTCGCGGCCGGCGA
>CAXTUT010000164.1:0-3905 GCA_964247465.1 uncultured Caulobacteraceae bacterium
CGCCCTGGCCGAGCGGCGTGGCCTGCTAGGCGCTGCGGAGAAGATCGTGGCCGACGTCGCCACCGCCCGTGACGCCTTCGGCGGTCCGCGGCTAGCCAGCGCCCTCTCCCAGGCGTTGCGCGCGCTCGAACGCGCCCGAGACAAGGCGCTGCAGGCCGGCGGCGCCGAAGGCGGCGTGGCGCTGGACAAGCTGTCGGAGGCCGTGGCGGCGGGGGAGCGCACGCTGGTGGAGGCGCAGGAGACGCTGGCGGCCATCGATGCGGCCGCCCGCGCCTTCGTCTTCGAGCCTGCGCGGCTGGAGAAGACCGAAGAGCGCCTGTTCGCGCTGCGCGCCAGCGCGCGCAAGCTCGGCGTCACCGTGGAGGAGTTGCCTGGCGAACGCCTGCGCTTCGCCGAGCAGCTGCGCAGCTTCGAGAGCGCCGACCAGGCGCTTGCTGAAGCGGATCGGGCCGCACAGGTCGCCGAATCAGCCTACGCCGCCGCCGCCGCTGCGCTGAGCGGCGCCCGCCGCGCCGCCGCCGCGCGGTTGTCCAAGGCGGTGGAAGGCGAGCTGAAACCCCTGAAGCTCGACAAGGCGCGCTTCCACGTCGCCGTGGACGCCCTGGCCGCAGGCCGCGAAGGTCCTGAGGGTGCAGACCGCGTCGCCTTCGAGATCGCCACCAATCCCGGCGCGCCGTTCGGTCCGCTCGGCGACATCGCCTCGGGCGGCGAGCTCGCCCGCCTGGCCCTGGCGCTGAAGGTGGCCCTGGCCACGCGTGGGGACGCCGATGTGGCGGCGCCGACCATGATCTTCGACGAGGTGGACCAGGGGGTGGGCGGCGCGGTGGCCGACGCCGTCGGCTCGCGCCTGAAGCGCCTGGCTTCGACCGGCCAGGTGCTGGTGGTCACCCACAGCCCCCAGGTCGCCGCCCGCGCCGACGCCCACTGGCGCGTGGCCAAGACGCTGACCGGCGACCAGACCGCTACCGCCGTCGCTACTCTGGACGCCCGCGCCCGGGAGGAGGAGATCGCCCGGATGCTGGCCGGCGCCCAGGTGACCGACGCCGCCCGGGCCGCAGCCCGGGCGTTGATTACAGACTAGGCGGACGGGTCCGCCCTACGTCGGGCACCAGGCTAGCCCCACGGGAACAATTACACCTCAGCGACACGCATCTCAGTGCGACAGGTTGTCGGTGCGCCGGATGAAGGCCGCCACGTTGTCGTGCAGCTCCTTCAGCGAAGCTTCGTGCGCGTAGACCATGTGGCCGGACTGGTAGTAGTGGTACTCGATGTTGGCGTCGAGGATCTGCGGGATCTGCAGGTGGTGGTCTTCGTACCAGCCCTCGTAGAAGGGCGTGGCGAGGTCGTAGTAGCCGCCGTTGACCATGACCTTCAGCCCCGGATTATACTTCATCGCCGAAGCGAGGTCGGGCATCACGTTCTCGATGCTGGGGAGCGGGAAGGGCGCGCCGGGCGGCTGGTGATCGTTCTTCCAGTCCTTGAAGACGTCGATCTCGGGCTTGTAGCTGCGCCCGCCGCCGTAGCCGAGGTCTTTGCGCACGTAGTCGTTGAAGCTGGAGACGTAGGCCGAGCTGATGGCGGCCGATTGCGGGTCGTAGTCGGCCTCCTTGCTCAGCGGATCGATGCTGGGGCCTGAAAACCGCGTGTCGAGGCGGCCGGTGGTCAGGCCTTCGGAGTCCTGCAGCGTCTTCTCGAACTCGCCGCCGTCCACGCGCAGGTTGGCTTTCAGGACGTAGGCGACAGGCAGGCCGGTATAGCGGGCTACGCGCTCCGCCACCGCCTGCTTGCGCGCAGGGTCAAGCTCGGAGCCCTGCTGCAGGGCTGCGGCGTACTCGCCGGTGGCGAACTGCTCCACCTCGGCCAGAAAGGGCTCGAGCTGCGCCGGCCGGCCGCCGGCCAGGCGGTTGTGGTACCAGGCGGTGGCGGCGTAGGTCGGCAGGGTCACGACGTAGGCCTGATCGGTCCCCGGGTTGAACTCCGGAGAGTCGGCGCTGAGATCGAAGTTCAGGATCTGGGACAGCAGGATCACGCCGTTAAAGTCGATGGAGTCGCCGGTCTCCAGCTCGTTGACCACCACCGCCGAGCGCGGCGTGCCATAGCTCTCGCCGAACAGGTATTTGGGCGAGTTCCAGCGGCCGTACTTGGATAGGAAGTCCTTGATGAACTGGGAAAAGGCGTAGGCGTCCGCGTCCACGCCGTAGAAGCTCTTCTCCTTGTCCTTGCCGGCGATGCGCGAGAAGCCGGTGCCCGGCGCGTCGATGAACACCAGATCGCTGGCGTCCAGCAGGGAGTAGGCGTTGTTGACCAGGTCATAGGGCGCGGCCGGGGTGTGGCTGTCATCCTTGGTCACCACTCGGCGCGGGCCGAAGGCGCCCATGTGCAGCCATACCGTCGATGAGCCCGGACCGCCGTTGTAGAGGAAGGTGATCGGCCGGTCCGTGCTCGGCGCGCCCTTCTTGAAGTAGGCCACGTAGAACATCGAGGCTTCGGCGTCGGGGCTGGACTTGTCGTCGAGCGCCTTGGCCGCATCGCCGCCCTGCTTCTCCCGCGCCGCCGCGTCGTCCCAGCCCTTGGGGTGGACGACGATCGTCCCGGCCACCGCGTGGTAGGCGATGGGCTGGCCCTCCACGTTCACCGCGCCGTTGCTGCCGACGCTTTCGGAATGGAACAGCACGCCTTCGTCGGGAGAAGAGGTGCTGGAGGCCGAGGGCTTGTCGCTCTCCCGCCGGCTGGCGTCCGTCGCCTTGGTCTTGGCTTCGGCGGAGGTCTGCGCAAAGGCGGGCGCGGCGAGCAGCGAAAGGCAGGCGGTGGCGAGCAGGAAGGTCTTCATGCAGGTGGGATCTCAGCGAGTCGGCGGGCGTCCAGCCACTCTGCGTATGCGCAGGCGGCCGGCTAGTTAAATCTTCGCCATCTTGGCTCCGTCGGCGAAGCAGCCGATCCGCTTCACTTCCCAGTCCAGCGCGATCCCGAGCTGGTCTCGCGCGTCGGCCCGCACGGCCTCGCCGAGCCCCTCCAGGTCGGCGGCGGAGGCGGCGCCGGTGTTGATGAGGAAATTGGCGTGCTTGGGCGAGAACTGCGCCCCGCCGTAGGGTCGCCCGCGCCAGCCGAGCTGGTCCACCACCTGCCAGGCGCTGCGACCCGGCGGGTTCCTGAAGGTCGACCCGCCGGTCTTCTCGCGGATGGGCTGGGCGGCTTCGCGCCGAGCGGTGATCTCCGCCATGCGCGCGGCGATGGCGGCGGGCGCGTCCGGACGGCCCTCGAACACCGCCGAGGTGAAGATCACGGAGCGCTCGGCCGTCGCGCTGCTGTGTCGATAGGCGAAGCCCATCTGCGCGTTGGAGAACACGATACGCTCGCCCGAGCGGGTCACGGCATGGGCCTCCACCAGCACGTCCTTGGTCTCCGCGCCATAGCAGCCGGCGTTCATCACGCACGCCCCGCCGACCGTGCCCGGCACGCCGGTGTAGAACTCCAGGCCCGCTACGCCCGCCTTCGCCGCGGCCTTGGCGAGCTGGGTGTCCAGGGCGCCTGCGCCGGCGCACAGGCGCAGCCCCTCCAGCGTCTCGACAGCGGCGAAGGCGCGGCCGGCGAGGCGCACCACCACGCCCTCCACCCCGCCGTCGCGCACCAGCGTGTTGGAGCCGACCCCGAGCGGGGTGACCGGCACGCCCGGATCGAGGGCTGTGAGGAAGGCCTGCAGGTCGGCCTCGTCCGCCGGCAGGTAGAACACCTCCGCTGGGCCGCCGACGCGCAGCCAGGTGTAGGGGGCCAGCGGCTCGTCGCGGAGCAGGCGGCCGCGAACGGGCGGCAGGCGGTCGCGCCAGCTCATAGGTCAGAGGCGGCGGCCGAGCCCCCGCCACCAAGCTTCGCTTGGTCCCCCTCCCCCAAGGGGGGAGGATCAGCAA
>CAXTUT010000164.1:3915-5535 GCA_964247465.1 uncultured Caulobacteraceae bacterium
CCGGCCACCCTCTGCGACCCTCCCCCCGTGGGGGAGGGGGACCGCGAAGCGGTGGAGGGGGCTAGCGCCGCCCTCACCCCAGCGCCTCCAGCTGACCCGGCAGGGCATAGGCCCAGGCGGTGATATCGCCGGCGCCCAGGCAAACCACCACATCGCCAGGCTCCGCCTGCGCGCTCACCACCTCCGCCAGCGCCTCCGGCCCGTCCAGCGGCGTCACGCTGCGGTGGCCGAAGCGGCGCAGGCCCTCCACCAGGCCGGCCTTGTCCGCGCCGGCGATGGGCTGTTCCCCGGCGGGATAGACGTCGGCGACGATCACGCTGTCGGCGTCGTTGAAGCAGCCGCAGAACTCGGCGAACAGGTCGTGCAGGCGCGAATAGCGGTGCGGCTGCACCACCGCGATCACCTTGCCGGCGCTGTCGCCCTGCACCTCGCGCGCGGCCTTGAGCACCGCGGCGATCTCCACGGGATGGTGGCCGTAGTCGTCCACCACGCGCACGCCATGTGCGACGCCTGTAGTGGTGAAGCGCCGCTTCACGCCCCCAAAGCTCGCCAGTCCGGAACGGATCGCCGTTTCACCGACGCCAAGCTCGCGCGCCACCGCGATCGCGGCCAGGGAGTTCAGCACGTTGTGACGCCCCGTGATCGGCAGGCGCAGCTTCTCATAGGTGACCGGATCGTCGTCGCGCGGCGGCGTGATCAGGCAGTCGAAGCAGGCGCCCTCGGCTCCCATCTCGATGTTCACCGCGCGCACCTCCGCCTGCGGCGTCACGCCATAGGTGACCAGCCGCCGGTTCTGCACCCGCGCGGCGAGCGCCTGCACCTCCGGATGGTCCAGGCAGACGGCGGCGAAGCCGTAGAAGGGGATGTTCTCCACGAAGTCGCAGAACGCCCGCTTCACCGCGTCGAAGTCGCCGTAGTGGTCCAGGTGCTCGGGATCGATGTTGGTCACCACCGCGACGGTCGATTTCAGCCGCAGGAAGGTGCCGTCGCTCTCGTCGGCCTCCACCACCATCCAGTCGCCGCCGCCCATCTTGGAGTTGGAGCCGTAGGCGTTGATGATGCCGCCGTTGACCACCGTCGGATCCATCCCGCCCGCGTCGAGCAGGGCGGCGATCAGCGACGTGGTGGTGGTCTTGCCGTGGGTGCCGCCGACCGCGATGGAGAAGTGCAGCCGCATCAGCTCGGCCAGCATCTCGGCCCGGCGCACCAGCGGGATACGGCGGGCGTAGGCCTCGGCGTACTCCGGGTTCTCCGGCTTGATGGCGGTGGAGAAGACCAGGGCCGAGGCGCCGTCGATGTTCTCCCCGCGATGGCCGATGTGGATGACGGCGCCCAGCGCTTCCAGCCGCTCGGTATTGGCCGACGCCTTCTGGTCGGAGCCCTGCACCGCATAGCCCGCCCGCAGCATGATCTCGGCGATGGCGCTCATGCCGATCCCGCCGATGCCGACGAAATGGACGGGGCCGATGGCGAAAGGCGTCGGGCGCAGGCGGGTGGGGGACATGGGCGCGAGACCTCTGCGGCGTTCGCGCGGCGGCGGAACGGGACTGCGTCCTTCGAGACGCACCCTGCGGTCGCTCCTCAGGATGACGAAGGTGAGGAGACCCCAGATCCTTCGTC
>CAXTUT010000165.1:0-5519 GCA_964247465.1 uncultured Caulobacteraceae bacterium
CCCGAGGCGGCGTCGCGGACCGAAGCCGCGGTCGCCAAGGCCGGCCTGCCCACGCGCCTGCACGCCCTGGCCGCCGCGCCCTTCGACGCGGCGCGGCTGGCGGACCACATGGCGATGGACAAGAAGGCGGACGACGGCCTGGCGTTCGTGCTCGCCCGCGCCATCGGCGAGGCCTTCGTCGCGCGCGACGTGGACCGGTCGTCGCTGATGGCGTTCCTCGCCGCAGAAGGGGCGGCGACGGCGGCCTGAACCCCGCACTGCCCGGCAAAATCAACCGGGCGGCGGCGGCCCTTGCCTATCGCCATCGTGGCGGCGCAGGCTGCGTCATAGTAAATTCAGAGGGTTAACGGGACGGCGAAGTGGTCTGCGGCTTGCGACCGAGGCGTCGGATACGCTCGCCGCCGACGTCCTTCACGACGATCCGGAGCCCACCCTGAGATGAAGAGGAACCGCTGATGTCGCTGAACAGCATCAACACCAACGTCGGCGCACTGATCGCGCTTCAGTCGCTGAACGCCACCAACGCCCAGCTGTCGACGGCCCAGAACGAGGTCTCCACCGGCCTGCGCGTCGCCGGCGCCAAGGACGACGGCGCGATCTACGCCATCGCGCAGGGCCAGAGGGCGCAGGTCTCCTCGCTGACCGCGGTCACCGACTCGCTGAACCGCGCCTCCTCGGTGCTGGACGTGGCGGTCTCCACCGGCCAGACCATCTCGGACCTCCTGAACCAGATCAAGGCCAAGACGCTGGAGGGCTCCGACACCTCGCTGTCGACCTCCGACCGCGCGGCGCTCAACTCCGACTTCCAGTCGCTGATCGTGCAGATCAAGAACGCGGTCAGCAACGCCAGCTTCGACGGCGCCAACGTCATCGCCAGCGGTGCGCCGAACCTCTACGCCCTGGCCGATCCCAACGGCACCAGCAAGCTGACCCTGCAGGCGCAGTCCCTGGCGCTCGGCGGCGCCAACCTCACGCTGAGCGCGACGTCGTCCTTCACCACGGCCACCCAGGCGACCAACCTGCTGACCACCATCAACACCTCGATCACCAAGGTGAACCTGGCGGTCTCCAAGCTCGGCACCGAGGCCAACCAGGTGACCGCCAACCTGAGCTTCGTCTCCAAGCTCAGCGACAGCCTGACCACCGGCATCGGCAACCTGGTGGACGCCGACGTGGCGGCCGAGAGCGCCACCCTGCAGGCCCTGCAGACCAAGCAGCAGCTCGGCGTCCAGGCCCTGTCGATCGCCAACGCCTCCACCTCCAACCTGCTCAGCCTGTTCCGCGGCGGCTGAGCGCGTCTCCTGCGCCCGCGGCGCCGGGCGGGTCGCCGTCGGGCCGCTCCGGGTCACCCGAGTCCCGTTGACCTCGCCAGCGTCGCTGTATATGGCCCGCTTGCGTCAGGTCCCTCGAGAGAGGGTGAATAGGGAACGGGGTGCAAGACCCCGGCTGTCCCCGCAACTGTAAGCGGCGAGTCTGACCGTCACAGGCCACTGGGAGCCCTCGGGCTCCTGGGAAGGCGACGGTCGAAGGCTATGACCCGCGAGCCAGGAGACCTGCCCGGCGCAGCTGTCCTTCGCCCGGCCGGGAGGTGCCGTGCGATAGGGGCCCTGCGCCCCCGAGATGGCATGTCCCGCCAAGCGTGCGGGGCGGTCGTCGTCGGGGTCCCGTCGACGTCCGCCGCGCGCGTGCGGCCTGTCGTCGATGGAGCCACGATGCGTCACACGTCCGCCCTTCCCCTGTCCCTGTTCGCCCTCGCCTCGCCCGCCGCGGCGCTGGCCCAGCCGCAGGCGCCTTCCCCCGACGTCGCCGGCGCGGTGGCGGCCACCACCGTTGCGCCAGTAGTGGTCACCGCCAACCGCTCGGCCACCCCCGTCGACGAAGTGGGCCAGCAGGTCACCGTGCTGACGCTGCCGCAGATCCGGCTCGACCAGGAGACCGGCGTCGCCGACATCCTGGCGCGCACGCCGGGCGTGGTGGTCACCCGCAACGGCGGCCCGGGCGAGACCACCACCTTGTCCATCCGCGGCGCCAACACCGACCAGACGGTGGTGCTGATCGACGGCGTGAAGGTCAACGACCCGTCGGCGGTGGGCACCGGCTACGACTTCTCCAACCTGATCACCGGCGACGTCTCGCGCATCGAGGTGCTGCGCGGGCCGCAGTCGACGCTCTACGGCAGCGAGGCCATCGGCGGGGTGGTGAACTATATCACCCGCGACGCCACCAAGCCGCTGCAGGGGGACGTCCAGGCGGAGGGCGGCTCCTACGGCACGGCCTACGTGCGCGGCGGCGTCGGCGGCAAGGACGGCCCGGCCACCTTCCGGCTTGGCGCCTACTACAACTCCACCAACAGCGTTTCGGCCTTCGACCGGGCCTTCGGCGGGCGCGAAGACGACGGCTTCCACACCGCCGGCGCCTCGGGCCGCTTCACCTACGACCTCACGCCGGACGTGCAGGTCGACGAGCGGGCCTACTACACCTGGAGCCGCGCAGAGTTCGACGGCTTCGACACGCCGAGCGGCGGTTTCGGTGACGACGCGGAGTTCGGCCGCACCCAGCAGGTCGTCGACTACACGGGACTGAACATCTCCGCCCTAGGCGGCCGGCTCAAGAACCGCATCGCCTACGAGTACAACGAACTCGACCGCCGCGATGAGGAACCCGGCCAGGAAGCCTCCTACGAGTCCGGAAACAAGGCCACCTTCGACGGGCTCGGCCGGGTGCAGACCCTCGACTACGAAGGCGCCTTCGCCCTCGCGCCGAACTACACCCTGGTGTTCGGCGCTGAGGACGAGCGCTCGCAGTTCAGCACCGACAGTCCGGCGTTCGACCCCCTGCCCCTGCCGCCGCCGGTGAAGGCCAACGTCTCCATCGCCAGCGGCTACGGCCAGATCACCGGCCGTGTTCTGCCGAACCTGACGCTGACCGGCGGCGTACGGATTGACGCCCACTCCACCTTCGGCGAGCACGTTACGGGCCAGGCGTCGGCCGCCTACGTGGTGCGACCCGGCACGATCCTGCGCGCCAGCTTCGGTCAGGGCTTCAAGGCGCCCTCCCTGTTCCAGCTCTACAGCGCCAACGGAAACCTGGCGCTGCAGCCGGAGCAGGCGAACGGCTGGGACGCCGGGGTGGAGCAGCACCTGCTGCACGACCGCGTGGTCGTGTCCGCCACCTACTTCGGCCGCAAGACCACCAACCTGATCGACTTCGTGTCCTGCCTGAGCGCCGGCCAGCCGGGCTGCACCCCACAGCGCCTCGCCGCCTTCGGCTTCTACGACAACGTGGCGAAGAACGAGGCCGAAGGGGTGGAGCTCGCCGCCGCCTGGCGACCCGTCGACACCCTGTCCCTGGCGGGCAACTACACCTACGACGACGACCAGGACAAATCCGGACAGGCGCTCAACGACCAGCTCGCCCGCCGCCCGAGGACCACCGCCAACCTGTCGGCCACCTACGTCTGGCCGGTGAAGCTGACCACCACCGTCGCCGCCCGCTACGCCAGCCGCAGCTTCGACAGTGACGCGTCGTCCATCGTGCTGAAGCCCTATACCCTGGTGGACCTGCGCGCCGCCTATCCGCTGCGCGAGAACCTGGAGGTCTACGCCCGGGTGGAGAACCTGGCCGACAAGCGCTACGAGACCACCTACCAGTTTGGGACCTTGGGACGGGCAGGCTATGCCGGCGTGCGCCTCAGCTTCTGATCGGGCGCCACCCGCACCACCGGTGGCCAGCCGGCTTCGGCGTTGGGCGGCCCTCCTGGTCCTGGCGTGCATGGCTTCCACCGCCCACGCCGCCCCGCCGCCGCGCCGGATCGTGTCGCTCAATCCGTGCCTTGACGCGATCCTGCTGGACGTCGCCGATCCCGGCCAGATCACAGCGCTCAGCCACTATTCCACAGACCCGGCCCTGTCCTACGTGGCCGACCGGGCGCGCAGCTTCCGCCACGTCTGGGGCTCAGGCGAGGAGATCGCGGTCCTGCGGCCCGATCTCGTGCTGATCAGCGGCGCGGGCGCCCTGCAGCTTCAGGGCGTGCTGCCGCGGCTCCACATCGAGTCGGCGAACTTCACCGTGCCGCGAACCATCAAGGAGAGCGAGGCGCAGGTCCGCCGTGTCGCCGCCCTGGCCGGCCACCCCGAGCGCGGCGAGGCGGTAGTGGCGCGCATCGAGGCGGCGCTGAAGGCGGCCGCGCCCGCAGCCGGCGAACCGCTCTTGACCGCGCTCATCTACGAAAGCGAGGGGCTGGCCTCTGGACCGGACACCCTGATGGACCAGCTGATGGGCCGCACGGGCTTCCGCAACGCCGCGCGCCGCTACGGCCTGAAGCGCACGGCGGACGTGCCCCTGGAGGATGTGCTGGCCAACCCGCCCCAGGTGCTGCTGTCCGGACGGCTCACGCCCGGCGAGCCGAGCTGGGGCGACCGGGTGCTGTCGCATCCCGCGCTGCGCAGCCTGGGCGCCAGGATGCACGAGGAGAGCTTTCCCGCGACCCTGCTGTTCTGCGCCGGGCCGGTGCTGATCCCGGCCGCCACAGCCCTCGCCCACGCGCGTCGCGACGCCGACGGACGGGGCCGATGAAGGCGGCTATGCCCAGGAGCGTGCTGATCGCAGGCCTGCTCGTCCTGCTGGGTCTGCTCGCGGGCGGCTCGCTGCTGGCGGGGCGGGTCTGGATCGCGCCGTCGCGCCTGTTTGCGGGCCATCTTGCCGGCCCCGACGATCCTCTGCTGGCCATCGTGGTCCAGCTTCGCCTGCCTCGCACCCTGCTCGCCCTGGCGGTGGGCGCGGCGCTGGGGCTCAGCGGCGCGGCGCTGCAGGGCTACACGCGCAACCCGCTGGCCGATCCGGCCCTGCTCGGCGTCTCCTCCATGGCGTCGCTGGGGGCGGTGCTGACCATCTACTTCAGCCTGACCGAGCCCTGGTGGCTGCCGGTCTTCGCCATGGCGGGGGCCGGCGTGGGGGTGGCGCTGCTGGTGCTGCTGGCCGATGCGGCCGGCGGCGCGATCAGCTTCCTGCTCGCGGGCGCGGTGCTGAACATCATCGCCAGCGCCGGCGTGGCGCTGGCGCTCACACTGGCGCCCAATCCGTGGGCCTCGGCCGACATCACCAACTGGCTACTGGGCTCGCTGCAGGACCGCAGCCTGCTGGACGTGCAGACCGCCCTGCCCTTCATCGTCGCCGGCTCGGCGCTGGTGCTGACCTGCGGCCGCGCGCTGGACGCGCTCACGCTCGGCGAGACCGGGGCGCGATCGCTGGGCGTTTCGCTGCGGCGGGCGCAGGGGGTGATCGCGCTCGGCGTCGGCATGGCGTGCGGCGCGAGCGTGGCGATCAGCGGCATGATCGGCTTCGTGGGCCTGGTCACCCCGCACCTGGTGCGCCCGTTCGTCGGCCAGCGGCCGGGCGCCCTGCTCGTACCGAGCGCGCTGGCCGGCGCGGCCCTGCTGCTCGCCGCCGACATCCTCGTGCGACTGGCCCCCGGCGGCGGTGGCGAGGTCCGGCTCGGCGTCGCCATGGCGGTGCTGGGC
>CAXTUT010000166.1:0-5484 GCA_964247465.1 uncultured Caulobacteraceae bacterium
CCCCCCCCCCACGCCCGCGCCACCCCCCCCCCCCCCGACGGCGCCACGGTGAAGTCGCAGGGCTACGGCCGCCAGGTGCGCCTCGCCACCGGCCAGCTGCTGTTCGTGGGGGTCAACATAGAGGCGGGGCGCGCGGCGGTCATCCGCATCGTGCGCGCGATTCGCGGCGGGGCGGTGCTCGTCATCCTGCTGGGACTGGCCGGTGGGCTGTTCGTCAGCCGCAACGTCAGCCGCACCCTGGCGGGGCTGAACCAGGCGATGGCGGCGGTGGCGGCGGGCGACCTGCACGCGCGCATCCCGGTGCGCGGCGTGCGCGACGAGTACGACGATCTGGCCATCGGGCTGAACGGCATGCTGGAGCGGCTGGAGCGGCTGATGGGCGCCACCCGCCACGCCGGCGACGCGATCGCCCACGACCTGCGTTCGCCGCTCACGCGCCTGCGCGCGCGGCTGGAGGCCTCGCTGATGGAGGTGGAGGCCGGCCACGCCGATCCCCAGGCGGCCCTGGCCACAGCGCTGGAGGACACCGACGCGGTGCTCAAGACCTTCGGCGCGGTGCTGGCCATCTCGCGGCTGCAGGCGGCGGGCGTGGTCGCCGACGCCAGCGCCTTCGACGTGGCCGAGGTCGCCGCCGGCGTGTCGGAGCTCTACGCGGTGCTGTGCGAGGAGAAGGGCCAGGACTTCGGGGCGGAGATCGGGCGTGGGCTGATGGTGCGCGGCGACCGCGACTTCGTGGCCCAGGCGCTGGCCAACCTGCTCGACAACGCGGTCAAATATACGCCCCCCGGCGGCGCGGTGATGCTGCGCGCACGCCGGCGGGCGTCCGGCGAGGTGGAGGTCAGCGTCACCGACACCGGCCCCGGCATCCCCGATGAGGACCGCGAGCGCGTGCTGGAGCGCTTCGTCCGCCTGGAGCGCAGCCGTAGCGCCCCGGGCTCCGGCCTCGGCCTGTCGCTGGTCGCCGCCGTGATCGCCGCCCACGGCGGGCGGCTCGAGCTCGACGAGGGTCCGGGCGAGATGGCGGGCCGTGGGCCGGGCCTAAGGACCGCGCTGGTGTTCCCAGCGGCGTAAGGCGGCGGCGCCTTCGCGATCCCACACCGCGGTCGGCCCGGCGCTGGAGGTGCGGGGCCCCGGCTGCGCGACGGACGCCGATGAGACGGAAGACGCGTCTTCAGATCGGCATGTTCAGGATCTGCTGGTAGGCCTGGATGACCTGGTCGCGCACGGCCATCATCGTCTCCAGGCTGGACTGGGCCGAGGAGATGGAGGTGACCACGTCGACCAGGTCCGCCTTGCCCTGGACGTGCGCAGCCATCTGGGCCTCCGCCTTGCGGGAGGAGCCGACCACGTCGTTCATGGCGTGGGTGACCAGCTGGCCGAAGTCGGGGCCGCTTTCGGGCGTAGGCGCGCCGGCGGAAGGCTTGAGGCCCTGGTTCTGGACCGCGGCGTAGGCGCGCGCGGCGAGCTGGGGGGCGATCACGGCTTACGCCCTCACTTCTTGATCAGGTCGAGCGTGCGCATCTGCAGCGCGTTGGCGGTTTGGATCATGTTCAGGTTGGCGTCATAGGCGCGCTGGGCTTCCTTCATGTCCAGCGCCTCGGTCAGGGGGTCGACGTTGGGCATCTTGACGTAGCCGCGCGTGTCCGCGCCCGGCGCGCCCGGCTCGTACTGGGTGTGGAAGGCGGTGGCGTCGGCCTGCACCCGCGCCATCCGCACGCCCTCTCCGCCGTCTGCCGTCACATGCGGCTCGAAGATGGGCATCTGACGCTGGTAGGGGTCGCCGCCGGGTGTGGTGGCGCCGCTATCGGCGTTGGCGATGTTCTCCGCGATCACGCGCATGCGCGCCTGCTGCGCCTGCAGGGCGGAGGCGGCGATGGCGACGGTGGCGTCGGCGTTCGACGTGATGGCGGCCATGGTTCAGGGCCTCCTAGCTGGTCCGGCCCGGCGCGCGGGCGGCGGTGGTCAGGAGCGTCATGGACTGCTGGTAGAAGTCGATCGCCGCCTCGTAGTCGATGCGAGCGCCGGTCATCTTGGCCATCTGCTCCTCCAGCACGACCTGGTTGCCGTCGAGCCGCGTCTCGCTGTCGGGGGAGACCTGCGGCCTGTAGGGGTCGGCCGAGCCACCCGGCGTTGGAGCGCGGCCGGCGATGTGGGCGGGGTCGGTCTGCGCCAGACCGGACATGCCGATGCGCGGGCGCAGGATGGCCTCGAAGCTGAACGGCTTCAGGTCGCGCGGCGCATAGCCCGGCGTGTCGGCGTTGGCGATGTTCTCCGACAGCAGCCGTTCGCGCTGGTTCACATAGCCCAGCCGGCCCTTCAGCATGGAGAACAGCGGGATGTCGTCCAGGCCCACGGGGCTGCCCTCCGCGCGCGGTCATATCTGCCGGGCAAGGCGATATTTGCCGGGTGTACGGTTAACGCCGGGTTTCCGCGGCGGGGCGTCATGGTTAATCGCGCGTTAACGCCCCGGGCGCAGGATCGCAGGGCCGCGGGACGGGTCGCGGCGCGACCGGATGCGGCGATGCTGCTCTTCCTTCAGGCGGTGTTCGCCCTGGCCGCGACGCTGGGGCTGTTCGGCGTCGGCGTCTACGCCGCGCGCCGCTGGGGCCCGGCGGGGCTGATGAAGCCGAACCCCGCCGGCCCGCGACGGCTGGCGGTGGTGGAGACGCTGACGCTCGATCCCCAGCGCCGCCTGGTGCTGGTGCGGGTGGACCAGGAGGAGCGCCTGCTGCTGCTCGGCGAAGGCCAGGTCTTGAGCCCGCTGATGGCGCAGGGGCGGCGCACGTGAGCGGCCCGCGCACGCTGGCGGATCGGCTTGGCGCGCCGGACGGGGCGGAGGTGCGTCGCGCCGCGCTGATCGCGCTGGCCGCCACCGCTGCGGTGATGATCCAGCCGGGGCTGGCCATGGCCCAGGCCATCAACCTGGACCTGGGCACCGGCGGCGGCCTGACCGACCGGGTGGTGCAGCTGGTGGCGCTGCTGACGGTGCTGTCGCTGGCGCCGTCGATCGTGATGATGACCACCTCGTTCGTGCGGATCATCGTGGTGCTGTCCTTGCTGCGCCAGGCGATGGGGCTGCAGCAGTCGCCGCCCAATTCGGTGCTGGTGAGCCTGGCGATCTTCCTGACCGCCATCATCATGGGGCCGACCTTCACGCAATCCTACAACGCCGGCATCCGGCCGCTGCTGAACCACACCATGGAGCTGCCCGCCGCCTTTCAGGCCAGCGCCGAGCCGGTGAAGACCTTCATGCTGAGCCAGGTGGACCGCGACGACCTGGCCATGTTCATCCGCCTGTCGCGCATCCCACGCCCGGCGAATGCCCAGGCCACGCCGCTCACCGTGGTCACCCCCGCCTACATGATCAGCGAGCTGAAGCGGGCGTTCCAGATCGGCTTCCTGCTGTTCGTGCCGTTCCTGGTCATCGACCTGGTGGTGGCGAGCGTGCTGATCAGCATGGGCATGATGATGCTACCGCCGGTCACGGTGTCCTTGCCCTTCAAGCTGATCTTCTTCGTGCTGGTGAACGGCTGGCAGCTGGTATGCGGTAGCTTGGTGGAGAGCTTCCGCCACGCCTCGGGGGGATGACCGCACGCCGCATTGAGCGCTTGCCGAGGCCCGCGCCGTGCTGCGACAAAGCGGGGCGGGCAAACACGCGGGGAGGCCATGACCTATACCGAAAGCTGCACCAACTTCGCCCTTCTGGCGGAGCAGAAGATCGCGGGCATGAAGCGCGCGCCGCTGGGCTTCCTCAGCGGGACGCTGCTGGCCGGCGCCTACATCGGCGTCGCCTATGTGCTGGCCCTGACGGTGGCCGCCGGCCTGCCGCCGGGGGTGCGTCCGCTGGCGCTCGGCGGCGTGTTCGGCATCGGGCTGATCCTGGTGGTCATGGCCGGGGCCGAGCTGTTCACCGGCTATGTCATGTACATGACCTTCGGCCTCGCCAAGGGCACGGTGAAGCCGCTGGACGCGCTGGCGGCGCTGGCCTTCGTATGGATCGGCAACCTGGCCGGCTCGATCCTGCTGGCGGCGCTGTTCGCCAAGGGCGGCGGCGGAGCGGTGTTCGCTGCGCCGGCGAGCTACCTGCATGACTTCATCGCCAAGAAGGAGGATTCCACCGTCCTGGCGCTGGTCTGCCGCGCGACGCTCTGCAACTGGCTGGTCTGCCTGGCGATCTGGCTGCCGTCGCGGCTGGCGACCGACTCCGCCAAGATCATCGGCATGGCCTGGTGCTTGCTCGCCTTCGTCGCCTGCGGGTTCGAGCACTCGGTCGCCAACATGACCATCCTCAGCCTGGGCATGTTCGATCCGACGCCGGCCGGCACCTTCTATGGCGCGGCCTACAACCTGCTGTGGGTCACGATCGGCAACGTCATCGGCGGCAGCCTGCTGGTCGCCGGAGCCTATCTGCTTGCCGCCGCCGGCGACGCCAAGGCCCCGGGCGTGGCCGCGAACCCGGCGGCGGGGAGGACGGTGACGCCGGAGCGGCTGGCTTAGGGCCTGCTCTAATCTCCCCCATCCTTGATGGGGGAGTACGCCCGAAGGGCGGGAGGGGGCCGACGGCGGAGCCGGTCGGAACTAGGCCGCGGCGCAAGCGTCTTCCGCGCGGTCGCTCCCTTCGGGCCAATTCCCCATCTGCGATGGGGAGGATGAAGCCGGGCCTAGGCGCGGGGGTCGGAGCGCGGCGGCTCCATTTCCGCCGCGGCGAACTCTTCAGGCGTGTTCAGGTTGGCGAAAGCGCGCGCGTCCTCGAACGTCACTGCCGCGGCGCAGAGCCCGGCGAGCAGTTCGCGCACGGGCGGATGGCTCCGCAGCGCTTGGAGCGTTTCCAGGGCGTGAACCGGCCATAGGGCGCAGAGGGGCTGGAGGCCGTCGGAGGTCGTGACCACCGCACCGCCGCCACTGCGCTCCGCCTGCAGCCGCGCGATCAGGTCCTTGGGGATCAGCGGCGTGTCGCAGGGCGAGGTGGCCAGCCAGGATGCGCCGGCCGCCCTCGCCCAGACCAGGCCGGCGTGGACGCCGGCCAGCGGTCCGGACGGGACGCCGTCCAGGTCCGGCAGGACGGCCAGCCCGTGCGAGCGGGCGTAGGCCGCCGCCGCGGAGGGTGGGGCGGCGTTGACCGCCACCCGTTCCGCTCCAACCGTCAGCGCCCGGATCACCCAGCCGATCATCGGCTCTCCGGCGAGCGGCTCCACGGCTTTCTCCCGCCCGAAACGGCTGGACCGGCCGCCCGCGAGCGCCAGGGCGAAGATCAAGCCCGCACGCTCAAAGCACGATGCGCCAGGGATGGCTGAACACCTCGAACCCGTCGGCGCGGGCGACCGCCACAAGGGTGATCCCCGCCGCCTCGGCCGTCCGCACCGCCAGGGTCGTGGGGGCTGAAACGGCGACCAGCACGCCCGCCCCGATGACGGCGGTCTTCTGCACCATCTCCACCGAGACCCGGCTGGTCAGCACCACCGCAGCGTCCGCCCCCTCGACACC
>CAXTUT010000167.1:0-5443 GCA_964247465.1 uncultured Caulobacteraceae bacterium
TCCGCGGCGGTAAGCTCTACCTCGCCCTGCCGCCGCTCTACCGCATCAGCCACGGCGCCCAGACCGCCTACGCCCGCGACGACGCCCACAAGGACGAGCTGCTGGCCGGGACCTTCAAGGGCAAGAAGCCGGAGATCGGGCGGTTCAAGGGGCTAGGCGAGATGATGCCGGCCCAGCTGAAGGAGACCACCATGGACCCGAAGAAGCGAACGCTGGCGCGGGTGGCGCTGCCGCGGGCGGAGGAGGCGGTGCAGGACCTGGTGGAGACGTTGATGGGGCGAAAGCCGGAGCTGCGGTTCCGGTTTATCCAGGAGAATGCGGAGTTCGCGGCGGAGGATTTGGACGTTTGAAGGCGCTTACGGCTTCGTTACTGGTCGGCTATCCATAGACATGATCGTCCGCCATTCTGCACCTGCGACTGAGAATTTGCGCTTTGCGGTTAACTCACGAACCACTGCGCGCATGTGCATTGCACCATAGATAATGGCGATGGAGACTTGGTCTTGACCCCTAGCGAGTTCTTGTTCCAGTCGCTCTATTAGCCGTTTATCACGCGTATGAAGGATGGCCTGAGTCAAAGCTCCAGTCTCTGGCGAAATGGCTAGAAGTTCTTTGAACGATGGCTGGTCCTCGCATCCCATGTCCTTGGCTAGTGCCGCCTTCGAAGTAAACCAACGCCGATTTAGGCCGAGCAATGGCGCCGCAACGTAGATCAGCCCTCGTATCCACAAAGCCACCTTATGCCATTCAACCGCAAACTCCTCAGGTGTAAGATCCGCGTGAACGATCGAAGCAGACGAGTTGATCCCAACAAAACGAGGCTGCACGACTAGGCCGATCATAGCACGCGAACCGACCAGCCACCGATAGGATCGGGTCACTCTAGCCACAATCGGGGAGCGGACGCCTTCGAACAACACAACATCGTGCGTCAGAGCGTCTCGATAGACTTCCTCATAAAAGGCAGCCTCGCCTACGTGCACCATGGGGAACAGGGTGACCCGAGCAAACGTCTTAGGATCGACGAAAGCCAGACGGGCAGCGCGGACGCCCATCTCTGATGTCTCAATGAATTGCATAGCCGCCAGTCTAAAGCCGAATGACGCGGGAGGGGCCACCGTGCTCGGGCGCGTCAAGGCGACCCGCGTGCCGCGGACGAGCCTTGCAGGCTCGACCTTGACTCATCCTGCGCGCGGCGGCTGACGCGTAGGCGTCGGGACCCGGGGCGTCCGTTGATAGGTTCGACTTGGCCTGCGGCTGCGTCGAACGCGGGGCTGGGACGTGGGGTGCGCCGCTTCCCGCCATCTCCAACCTTCGTCATGCTGAGGAGCGGCGCCATGAGCGTCGCGTCTCGAAGCACGCAGAACGGTCGATGGCGTCCTGGGCCTATATGCTGCGGTGTTCTGACGGTTCGTTCTATGTCGGCCGCACGACCAACCTCGACCAACGGATGGGGGAGCATGAAGCCGGCATCCATGCCGGCTATACGGCCGATCGTCTTCCCGTGGAGCTGGTCTGGGTCGAGGAGTTCCAGCCCATCGACGACGCCATCGCCGCGGAACGAAGGTTGAAAGGCTGGTCTCGCGCGAAGAAGCTCGCCTTGATCGCAGGAGACTATGCGGCCATCGCGCGTCTCGCCTCGCGGGCGCGACGCTGAGGGGGTGCGTGCTTCGAGACGCGCCTGCGGCGCTCCTCAGCATGACGAAAGGGGGGATGCGCAGCCCGGGCGACGGGCGCCGCCGCCTTGGCGGACGGATCACCCCCACAGGCGGTCCCACTGCTCCAGCTCGTAGGCGATGCAGCGGTCGATGAGGGTGCGCCAGACGGGTTCGGCGATGGCCTCCGAGAGGCCAGCTTCGTGGGCGTAGGCCTTGACCTTGGCCACCACGTCCTCGATGCGAGCGGTGTCGTGGACCCGGTCGCGCGACGGCTTGATGCGGGCGGCGGCGTCCATGTAGCGCTGGCGCACGGCCAGCAGCGCCACCAGCTCGCGGTCGAGCGCATCCACGCCCGCGCGCACCTGCGCCATGTCCTGGCACTGTTCGGGCGGGAGAGACTTGGGCATGGCGATCTCGAGAGCGGCGGAGACGGGACGGCGCGTTGGCCGCAGCGGGCGATCCGGTATAAGTCGGGGATGGTCAACCTTGTTCTCGTGGTCCTGCGCAGCAGCCCGCGGCCGAGCCGGCGCAGGCTTGCGCCGTGAGCGGCGCGGGCGTGCAGCGCGAAGTCCTCACCCTGACGG
The DNA here is from genome assembly GCA_964247465.1 of uncultured Caulobacteraceae bacterium. Lineage (GTDB taxonomy): Bacteria > Pseudomonadota > Alphaproteobacteria > Caulobacterales > Caulobacteraceae > CAHJWH01. The sequence goes on from CAXTUT010000167.1 coordinate 2,243, forward strand.
TGGACGAGGGCGAAGACGGCGTGCGGCTTGACCGCTGGTTCAAGCGCCGCTGGCCGCACCTGAACCACATCGCCATCAACAAGCTGGTGCGCTCGGGCCAGGTGCGGGTGGACGGCGGCCGCGCCAAGGTCGACACCCGCCTGGCCGCGGGCGTCCAGGTGCGTGTGCCGCCGCTGCCCGACGCGCCCTCGCCGGAGGAGAAGACGGCCGGGTTGACGGCGCGCGACATCGCCTTCGCCCACTCGCTGGTGCTGTACGAGGACGAGGAGGTGCTGGCCCTGAACAAGCCGTCGGGGCTCGCGGTGCAGGGCGGCACCAAGACGACCCGCCACGTCGACCGGCTGCTCAGCGCCTGGGGCGAGGGTATGGAACGGCCGCGCCTGGTGCACCGGCTCGACCGCGACACCTCCGGCGTGCTGCTGCTCGGCAAGTCGCCGGCCGCGGCGGCCAAGCTGTCGGGCGCCTTCGCCAAGCGGCGCGCGCGCAAGATCTACTGGGCGATCGTTGCGGGAACCCCCAAGCCGCCGGAGGGGATCATCGACGTGCCGCTGGTGAAGAAGGGCGTCGGCGACCGCGAGATGGTCGTGCCCGCCTCCCCTGGCGAGTCGGGCGCGGAGGCGGCGGAGACCGAGTTCGTCACCATCGTGCGCGCCGCCCACCGCGCGGCCTGGATGGCCCTGCAGCCCCACACCGGGCGCACCCACCAGCTGCGCGCCCACATGAAGGCGGCCGGCTATCCGATCCTGGGCGATCCCAAATACTGTGACGAAGCGTCCGCGGCGCTCTCCGCCGGGCTGAAGCTGCAGTTGCACGCCCGACGGCTGGAGCTGCCGCATCCCTCCCGCGGCCAGCTGGTGGTGGAGGCGCCGCTGAGCCCGGAGATGAAGGACGGCTTCGCGCGCTTCGGCTTCGACGAGCACGAGGCGCCCAACGACCCGTTCGACCCGCGCGCCACCCGCCGCGGGCCCTCGCCCGTGGCCGACCGGGGGCGCAGACCGTGAAGCTCGCGGTGTTCGACGTGGACGGCACGCTGGTCGACAGCCGCGCGATCCTGAAGCAGGCGTCGGACCGGGCGTTCACAGCGCTGGGCCTGACGCCGCCGCCCTATGACGAGCTGCGCCAGATCGTGGGCCTGAGCCTGCGCGAAGGCTTGACCATCCTGGCGCCCGACCATTCGGCGGACGTGGTGGACGCGCTGGTCGACTACTACAAGTCGAGCTTCGGCGACCTGCACCGCGACCCGGCGTTCGTGGAGCCGCTCTACGATGGCGCCGCCGCGCTCCTCGACCGGCTGAAGGCGGACGGCTGGCGCATCGCCATGGCCACGGGCAAGTCGCGCCGGGGCGTGGAGACCATCGTGGCCATGCATGGCTGGGCGGACCTGTTCGACAGCACCCACTGCGCCGACGACGGCCCCGGCAAGCCGCATCCGGCCATGCTGCTGGAGGCGATGGCGGCGCTGGGGGCGGAGCCCACCTGCACGGTCATGATCGGCGACACCGCCCACGACATCGGCATGGCCCGGGCCGCCGGCGTGCGCGCGGTGGGCGTCACCTGGGGCTTCCACACCCGCGCGGAGATCGAGGCTTCCGGCGCCGACATCGTGGTCGACACCTTCAGTGAACTGGCGGAGGAGTTGGAGCGCTTCGGCGCGCGCGCAAGTTGAAGCGCCCGCATGGCGACGTTGTGTCCCGTCCACGCGGTTCAATTCCGACGCAGCCATAGCCCTGGCCCGCAGGGACATCCGCCGGTACGGTCCGCTGTTCGCGGAGGCCGCGACCCGACGAGACGACGGCGTGCTCGTGCTTCCACGCGACGGGCTCAAGAAGGGCGCCTCGGCTCTGAGCGGAAGGATCCGGGCCTTAGACCCCGGCCAGGATCATTGAAGCGGTCTGATGCTCCGCGTCACCGCCGCTGGAACTCCGGGCTCATCAGCAGCAGGGTCAGCGCCTGAGGCCGGGTCTCCGCCTGGGCGATGGCGGTGCGGGTGTCGGAGGTGAGGCGCGCGCCGAGCGCGGAGTCGGCGAGCGGGACGGGATCGAGGGCCGCGTGTCCGCCGGCGAAGTTGCGCGCCCAGGTCATGCGTTTAATCACTGCATCCGGCGCGGCCCAGTCGGCGGCGGCGTCAGACCAGCCGTTCGGCTGGCGCGCCGCCAGAGGCCGCTGGCCAAGGCCTCCCAGCGGCCCGAGCACGTCGCGTCCCGGAACGGTCGGGATATAGCCGGTGGCGCGATAGCTGGAGACGATGAACTCATAGGGCGTCTTCAGCTTGGCGGACTCCGGCGACCAGGCCTGCGGCGCCGCGATCAGGGCTCGGGCCAGGATCGAGAGATCGCCGCCGCTGTCGCGATAGGCCTCGTCCAGCCGGCGCACCAGGATGGACGGCGGGTCGTCGGCGCTGAAATGGGCGGCGAGCTTGCGGGCGATGTGGCGGCTGGTGTGCGGACTGGCGGCGAACGCGGCCAGCGCGGCGCGCGCCTGACCCTCCTCGCCGGGACCGAAGCTTTGGCCGAACACTTGGCGTTCGCCCGGCTCGTGCAACTCGGTCTTGTAGAGGTAGGCGCCCTGGCGCTCCAGCGGCGCCCCGCCCCCAGCCATGGACCAGCCGGTGAGCGCGCGGGCGAACTCGGTCACGTCCGCCTGGCTATAGCCGGCGTCCGCGCCCAGGGTATGCAGCTCCATGATCTCGCGGCCGAGATTCTCGTTCAGCCCCGCCGGATGGCCAGCCAGTGCGCGCTTCAGTCCCGCCGGGCTGTTCGGGCCGACCGAGTTCTGCTGGTCTAGATACATCAGCATGGCCGGGTGGCGCGACGAGGCGACCAGCAGGTCCTCGAACCGGCCGAACACGTGCGGTCGGATGGCCTCCCGCTCGAAGGCGGCGGCGGTGGCGTTCAGCTCGTCGCCCTTTACCGTCGAGACGCTGAAGTGGTTGGCCCAGAACAGCGCCCAGCGCTCGCGGAACGGCGCATCCGTGGCGGCGCCGAGCTGCGCGCGGGCCAGCACCTCGTCGTCGATGGCGTCGCGCAACGGCTGCATGGCGGCCTTGCGCGCGTCCGGGTCGGCCCCGGCGGCCTTCTCCGCGGCGCGCGCGACCTGCAGCGCCTGCCATCGCTCCTGTCCGCTCGGCAGCGGCGAGCCGTCGGCCGCCAGCGGGACGTCGGCGCCGGACGTGCGGATTTGAGCCGCCAACCAGCCCTGCGG
>CAXTUT010000168.1:0-5411 GCA_964247465.1 uncultured Caulobacteraceae bacterium
GCCTCTACGCAGGGCTGCGCGCCGGTCTGGTCCTGGCCACGTGGACGCTGGGCGCGTCCGCATGGGCGCAGTCGGCGGACCGGCCGCACCACCCGCCACAGCCCCTGCCGCCGCCCGGCTCATCCCCGGACACCGGCAACGCCACAGGCGAGTCGGTCCCCCTAACGCACAGTCCTCGCGCCCCGCCCGTGGCGCCCACGGCGCCTGCCCGCTCCGCGTTGAGGCCGCTGATCCCTGCGCCGGTGCTGCGTTCGGCCGTGCGCTCCCGCTACAGCCGGCCGGCGACCATCGCCAGCAGCACGACCGGCCAGTGCCGCGCACAATGCGCTCAGGCCCGGAACCAGTGCTTCAACGCAGACTCCGTCGACACCGCCCCTTGCGACTCGGCGTGGACGCAGTGCCTGTCCACCTGCGCCGGGACGACCTATTCGCGCGGGCCTTGATCCGACGGCAGGGCGGCGGCGCGCCCCGTTTGGCCCGCCCGGCGAAAGTGCTTATCTTGGCGAGATGGACGATGCGCCCGCCCTCAGCCTGGATCTTCGCCGCCGCCCGGCGCCCCCAAGCACGCCGGCGCTGCGCAACCTGAGCGGCCTCACGCGCAGCGAGCTCGCCTGCGCCCTTGTGGAGAGCGACGCCGTGCCGGCCGCCAAGGCCAGGATGCGGGCCGGCCAACTCTGGCGCTGGATGCATCATTTCGGCGCGACCGACTTCGCCCAGATGAGCGACGTCTCCAAGGAGATGCGCGCCGTCCTGGCGGAGCGCTTCACCCTGGCGCGTCCTGAGGTGGTGGAGCGCCAGATCAGCCGCGACGGCACGCGCAAGTGGCTGATCCGCTTCGCTCCGGGCGTGGAGGCGGAGAGCGTCTACATTCCCGATGTCGGGCGCGCGGGGGCGCTGTGCGTGTCCAGCCAGGTCGGCTGCACCCTGAACTGCACCTTCTGCCATACCGGCACCCAGGCCCTGGTGCGCAATCTGAGCGCCGCCGAGATCGTGGCGCAGGTGCAGGTGGCCCGCGACGACCTGCAGGAGTGGCCCTCGCCCGACGCGGAGCGGCGGCTGTCCAACGTCGTGTTCATGGGCATGGGCGAGCCGCTCTACAATCTCGACAATGTGTCGGGCGCCATCGCGGTGATCTCCGACAACGAGGGGATAGCGCTTTCCCGCCGGCGGATCACGGTGTCGACATCAGGCGTCGCGCCGGAGCTCGGCCCGCTCGGCGAGCGGACGCAGGCCATGCTGGCCATCTCGCTGCACGCGACCCATGACGCGCTGCGCGACGACCTGGTGCCGCTGAATCGCAAGTACCCGCTGGAGACGCTGATGGCGGGCGTGCGCGCCTATCCCGGCCTGTCGAACGCGCGCCGCGTCACCTTCGAATACGTCATGCTGAAAGGCGTCAACGACAGCCCGGCGGAGGCGCGCGCCCTGGTCAAGCTGATCGCGGGCATCCCCGCCAAGATCAACCTGATCCCCTTCAACCCCTGGCCGGGGTCGCCCTACCAGTGCTCAGACGGGACGACCATCGAGACCTTCGCCGCCATCCTGAACCGCGCCGGCTATGCTTCGCCTATCCGCACCCCGCGCGGGCGGGATATCCTCGCCGCCTGCGGGCAGCTGAAGAGCGAGAGCGAGAAACTGCGCGCCAGCGCCCGCCGTGCGCTGGAGGCGGTGGAATAGAGGCGCGGCGGCCCCGCTTCCTTTTGGAACCCACCCTCCCCGTCGTCATCTCCGGCTGTTCCGGCGGCGGAAAGTCCAGCCTGTTGGCCGAACTGCGGATGCGCGGGTTCACCACGGTCGAGGAGCCTGGCCGCAGGATCGTCATGGAGGAGCAGGCCAGCGGCGGGACGGCGCTGCCTTGGATCGACCTGGAGGCCTTCTGCCAACGCGCTCTGCGGCTGGCGGAGCAGGACTACGGACGGATACGACGCGAAGGCGGCTGGGCCTTCCTCGATCGCAGCGTCGTCGACGCCGCCGCCGCGCTGCAGAGCCTCACCGGTTCGTCCGGGATGGATCACGCAACGAGCTGCCCCTATCATCGGCACGTCTTCTTCACGCCGCCCTGGCCCGCGATCTACGTCCAGGACGACGCGAGGCGGCACGACCTCGATGCGGCGGTACAGGAGTACGACCGGCTGGTGAGGGCCTACGAAGACCTCGGCTACGAGATCAGGCTCCTGCCCTTCGACGACGTCGCCACACGCGCCGACTTCATCTTGAACCAGCTTGGCGCCGCGGGATAACGGCGGCGGCTGGCGCATCCAGACTGGAAGACCTGCAGGTCAGATGCCCTCTCGTCGCGCCTTGAGATTGTTGCAAGATCGCGCTCATTCTGGTCATCGTTCTCAGGACTGGGGAAGCGACGAATGCTGCGCCAAGGGCAAACAGGCCACGCCGTAAGAACGCTGCAGACACTACTCCGCTCTTACGAACCAAGCCTGAGGGAAGATGGCGTCTACGGACCTCGCACGGAGCGCGCCGTGCGAATGGCGCAGCGAAAGCTCAGCTTACATCCGCCAGACGGCATAGCCGGTCCACAAACCATGACGGCGCTGAAGGAAAAATCGGCGTCGCCTGCTGGAGTTCCGCATAAACCGCCTGCAGGGGCGCCTTCCGCGGCTCCAGCACCCAGGCCTGTCGTACCCCCACCGCCGCCAAAGCCCGCGCCCCCGGCGGCAGGAGGCGACGTTGGCCGGCTGATGCAGGACGTAAGTGCTGCGCGGTCACGGGCGGCTCAAGTCCACGTCGATCCCGGCTTGGCTCAACCAATCGCGTCGCTCCAAACCTCGGCGGAGGGCATAGACTTCATCTTCGCTCACGAGCATCAGAAAGGCGTGTCAAACCACCTGCATTTTCCTGGCGGTAATAGCGGTGTCACCTTGGGCGCGGGCTATGACATGAGTGTGCGCTCAGCTGAGAAGATCAAATCGGACTTAATGCTGGTCGGGGTGCCCGAAGCGGCAGCCGCTAAGGCGGCCGAGGGAAGCAAGCGGGTCGGAGCAGCGGATACCGCCACCCATAAGAGCGCCAAGTCTTTCGTCGAAGCCAACAGGCAACTGCTCGATCTATCTGAAACGCAACAAAAGACCTTGCTGCGACAAACCATTGAACCATACGAGCAATTAGTAAAGCGCTCGGTGCGAGTGCCGCTACATCAGTATGAATTTGACGCGCTTGTTTCGTTTGCAGGCAATCCGGGAAGCCGGCATGCCTGGCAAGGTGCCTGCCATGCCATAAATGATGGAAAGGTGAACGACGCGCTGGTGTTCATTTACCAACAGGACCACTCCGGCAAGGCAAACTTACCTGGTCTACACAGGCGACGTGTCCTTGAGGCGATGGTCTATCTCTATGGAGAATATCGTTGAACCAACCTCTAAACCGCCCCTGGGCCGCCGTAATCTTCGTGGCCTTTATGGCGGCGACAGGATCGAGGGCAGCGCCACAAAGCGATGCCGAAATCCGTACGAACATCTATAAGGTCTTCAAACAAGGCGTCTTAGGTGTTGGTCGGTTTGACGGCGAAAGCGTAGTGGACGTGCAGGCTCCCAATGATTGCACAACAATCTTCACGACCCGCAAAGGCGCAACCACCGTTGACTTCCGCAACGTCAAGCCGCCGTTTGCAGCTCACACTGAGGCGCACGATCAACTCACCACCCTACCGGATGAGCACGGGAGTTTGCACCGTTTCACCACGCCCAAGGGATCACGGGGCCGTGATCTGCAGACAGCTATGTACTTCTCATACATGCAGTGCTCGCAGAGTAAGGCGCAGTAAAATTTGCGTCTTTATAGCGACAGTACTAGGGTACATCGTTGTAGCCTGATCTAGCACTTCTCTCCGCTTAAACTGACTAGCACAGCCTAAACCATTAAGGCCTCGCGCGACCTCGACACCCTGAACTCCTCACCGGAACGTCGTATTGTACTGGATCGAGAGCTGGGCGTCGCCTTGGGTGCCGACCCGCGAGATGATGGAGAAGTTGCGGCGGACGCGCAGCTCCACCGCGGCTGAAGGACCTTCACGGCCGCCGCCGGTCAGCTCGATATACACGTTGTCGCCGACGTACTTGCCGCCGGAAACGCCGGTGCCCGAGGCGCCCTGGCCGAACGCCAGCCGGTCGAGCCCGGCGAACTGGCGCAGCCGACCCAGCACATCGAAGCCGCCCCCGCCGCTGAGCGAGGCCAGGGTGGAGGCGAGTTCTGCGGCTTGGGCCCCGGTGAGCTGGGCGGCGGAGGAGCCGAACAGCACCTGGGACAGCACTTCGTCCTCCGGCAGCACGGGCTCCGAGCTCAGCTTGATCTCCGGTCGCTCGGCGGTCCCGGTGACGTGCACCTCCGCGGTCAGGGTGGCGTCCTGGCGTTTGGCGGTCAAATTCAACCGGATGTCCCGGGGATTGGTCGCCAGGCGCACCACGCTGGTGCTGTCGAAGTCGAAGCGCTTGCCGGCGAAGTCATAGGAACCCAGCACCACGCGCGCCTCGCCGGTGAGGTCCGGGTCGTTGGCGGAGCCGCCCACATGGGCGTTCAGCGACAGCTCCACGTTCAGCCCCTTGCCCTTGACGAAGATGCCGCGCGAGCCGCGCACGGAGACGTCCAGCGCGATGGGCGGCGCCACGGCGGCCTTGGGCGACGCAGCGACGGCGCCGGCGGAGTCGCCGCCGGGCTTGTTGATCTCCACCACGTCCATGGCCACGACGCCCGTGGCGGTGGGCGCGGTCGGCTGGATGTCGGCGCGGTCGACCTTCAGCGCGCCCGTCAGCTTGGCGCGGCCTTGCGCATCGCGGGTCACGGCGGCCTTCCCGGACATGGTGGCCACCACCGCCTGGGTGTCGATGACCCGGAAGCGCTTCAGCGTCATGGCGAAGTCGGACCCGCCGCCCTTGGCCAGGCTGATGTCGCCCGACCCCGCCAGCACGCCGCCCCGTCCGTCGGAGCCCGACACCTGGCCCACCCGCACCAAGTCGCGGCTGACGTCCGCGGTCACGGCGAAGTCTCGAAGGTCCAGCCCGATGGCGAAGTTCTGATAGCGGCCCTTGGTCAGCGCCGCGTGGCCGGTGACCTTGGGCGCGTTCAGCGATCCCGCCAGCATGCCAGACGCCGACACGTGGCCCGACAGCCTCTGGTCGCCGCCGACGAGCAGGTCCCAGAGCGGGCGCAGTTCGCCATCGGCGGAGACCTGGCCGTGCAGCGGGCGGGTGCGGTCCACCGCGATGCGGAAGGGCGCGGCGCTGGCGGCGGCCGGCAGGTCCACCTGCAGGCTGGAGGTCAGGCCCTGGGCGTTGGTGGCGCCGGCGTTCACGCGCAGCCGATCGCCCGCGAGGTCTGCGCGCACACGGGCGTCGAGCGCCAGGTCGGCGGGTGCGTCGCGGGAGCGTGCGCCCGTCAGGCTGGCGTCGAGCGCGCCGGAC
>CAXTUT010000169.1:0-5408 GCA_964247465.1 uncultured Caulobacteraceae bacterium
GGTCGACAGCTTCCACGACTCGTACACGAGCCTGGGTGGGGCGGTCCTGCTGCTCGGCCATACCGGCGATGACGTGGCGGAGTCCGCCTGGATGCGCGCGCAGACGCCAACCCACGGAAACCTCGCCGAATGGGCGCCGTCGCCGGCGTGGCCGCAGGGCCGCGACGTCTTCCTGCTGCGGCCCATGCTCGCCCTGCGGCGGACGGACCTGCAGGCTTGGCTTTCGCGTGACGGCTTCGATTGGCTCGACGATCCCGCCAACCACGACCCCCGCTTCGCCCGCACCCGCGCCCGCACGGCCCTGGCGGCGACGGCCTGTCGCGAGACGTCGATCCCGCAGCGCCCGTCGCGGACGGCGCTCATCGAAGACGACGTGCAGGGCTGCGGTTTCGACGGGCGGGCCGACGCCTGGGGCGCGCTGACGATCGACCGGACCTGGCTGGCCGGAGCGCCCGGCGCGGTTGGGCGTCTCGCCCGCGCCCTGGTGTGCGTCGCGGGCCACGCCCGCCCGCCTGCGCAGTGCGCCCTGGAGCGGCTCGCATCCCGGCTGCAGGACGGTGAGGCGAGCGTCGTCGCGACCCTGGCCGGCGCGCGCCTGCAGGCCCAAGGCGGCCGGGCGCAGCTGACGCGCGAAGCCGGGCGGCTCGGGTGTCAGCCGATCGCGCTCCAGCCCTTCGAGCCGGCCGTTTTCGACGGCCGCTTCGTGCTGACGGCCAACGAGGCCGGCTGGCGCGCCGTTGCTCTCGCCGGCCATGCCGCGGGCCTGTCGAAATGGGATCGGGCGGCGCTGAAGGCGATCCCACGGGCGGCGCGCCCGACCCTGCCCGTGCTGCTGGACGCGGACGACCGGCCAGCCTTGCCAAACCCGTTCGGCGGAGGCCCGGCGGACGCCCGCAGCCTCGTCGGCGCCCGCTTCGCCGCATCGCTCGGCCTCATCCTCCGCGAAGGCCGCGGCTAGCCTGCATCCGGGCGGCGCGCCCCCATGGCGGCGCGACTGCGCTCGTCCTATGTTGACGCACTGGAGAGGACCTGCATCGGCAGGCGGCGCGCGGTCGACGCGGTCCGATCCGCGGCAAGGCGCGAAGGGCGAACATGAACTGGCGTAATCTGGCGATCTGGGGCGTGATCGTGGTGGTGATCGTCGCGCTCTACAGCGTGCTCAATCCCAGCGCCCACACCGCCGGCGCCGCGGGCGAGATCAGCTACACCCAGCTGCTGCAGAAGGTGGACAGCGACCAGATCAAGGACGCGGTCATCCGCGGCGAGATGGTGCAGGCCTCCGACGCCGCCGGCCGCAAGTTCCTGGTCACCACGCCCGGCTCCCAGGACGACCTGCTGAAGCGGCTGGAGGCGCACGGCGCCAACATCCGCGTGCAGTCGGCGCAGCCGTCCGCCTGGATGCAAATCCTGTCCGGCCTGCTGCCGCTGCTGCTGCTGGTGGGCGTATGGGTCTTTTTCATGCGCCAGATGCAGGGCGGCGCGCGGGGCGCCATGGGCTTCGGCAAGTCCAAGGCCAAGCTGCTGACCGAGAATAAGACCAAGATCACCTTCGAGGACGTCGCAGGCGTCGACGAGGCCAAGGAGGAGCTGAACGAGATCGTCGACTTCCTGAAGGAGCCGGCCAAGTTCCAGCGCCTGGGCGGCAAGATCCCCAAGGGCGCCCTGCTGGTCGGCCCTCCGGGCACCGGCAAGACGCTGCTGGCGCGCGCCATCGCCGGCGAGGCGGGCGTGCCGTTCTTCTCCATTTCCGGCTCGGACTTCGTGGAGATGTTCGTGGGCGTCGGCGCCTCCCGGGTGCGCGACATGTTCGAGCAGGCCAAGAAGAACTCGCCCTGCATCATCTTCATCGACGAGATCGACGCGGTGGGTCGCCATCGCGGTGCGGGGCTCGGCGGCGGCAACGACGAGCGCGAGCAGACGCTGAACCAGCTGCTGGTGGAGATGGACGGCTTCGAAACCAACGAGGGCATCATCCTGATCGCCGCCACCAACCGGCCGGACGTGCTGGACCCCGCCCTGCTGCGTCCCGGTCGCTTCGACCGCCAGGTCGTGGTGCCCAACCCCGACATCAACGGGCGCGAGCGCATCTTGCGGGTGCACATGCGCAACGTGCCGCTCGCCGCCGACGTGGAGGTGAAGACCATCGCACGGGGAACCCCGGGTTTCTCCGGCGCGGACCTGATGAACCTGGTCAACGAGGCGGCCCTGATGGCGGCGCGCAAGAACCGCCGCATGGTCACCCAGCGCGACTTCGAGGACGCCAAGGACAAGGTGATGATGGGCGCCGAGCGCAAGTCCATGGTCATGACCGAGGACGAGAAGCGCATGACCGCCTACCACGAAGGCGGCCACGCCATCGTGGCGCTGAACGTGCCCTCCACCGATCCGGTCCACAAGGCGACCATCATCCCGCGCGGCCGAGCTCTCGGCATGGTCATGCAGCTGCCCGAGCGGGACAAGCTGTCCATGAGCTTCGAGCAGATGACTTCGCGGCTGGCCATCCTGTTCGGCGGCCGGGTGGCGGAGGAGATCATCTTCGGCAAGGACAAGGTGACGTCCGGCGCCTCCTCCGACATCACCCAGGCCACCAAGCTGGCCCGCGCCATGGTGACCAAGTGGGGCTTCTCCGACGAACTCGGCGTGGTGGAGTACGGGGACAACCAGGAGGAGGTGTTCCTGGGCATGTCCATGGGCAACCGCCAGAACATCTCCGAGGAGACCTCCAAGAAGATCGACGCGGAGGTCAAGCGGCTGACCCAGACCGGCTTCGACGAGGCGCGGCGCATCCTGACCACGCGGCTGGAGGACCTGCACACCCTGGCCAAGGCCATGCTGGAGTACGAGACCCTGACCGGGGTGGAGATCACCGACGTGCTGAAGGGCATCCCGCCCCGGCGCGACGAGCCTGAAGGCCCGCCGCCGGCGACCTCCACCGTCTCGGTCCCGCTGACCCACGTCGACCCCGAGCCCCAGCCGGCCTGAGTAGGAGTGGATGCCTTCATCCGAGCGTCCCGGCGAAGGCCGGGACCCAGTGCGCCGCGTCTTCAGAGCGGGAGCAGGTCGTTCAGACGCTCGGACAAATCCTCTCACTCCGGGTTTTCGCCCTCGATCACCCGTAGCTTCCAGGCGCGCCTCCATTCCTTCATGCGCCGCTCTTGCATCCGGGCCGACTCGCGACTCTCATTCGCCTCGAACCACACGAGCCGCACCACGGCGTAGCGGCTGGTGAAGCCGCGCCTCACCTTTTCCTGATGTTCGTAGACGCGACGGTTGAGATCATCGGTGCTGCCGATGTAGATCGTGCTGTTACGTCCACTCGCGAGGATGTAGGTGTAGAAAGCCATCGTTCGCACTCTGGGTCCCGGCCTTCGCCGGGACGCTCGGATAGATGAGCAGATGTTGAGTCCGACGCATCGCCAACCCCTCGTCATGGGGGTGCTGAACGTCACGCCCGACAGCTTCTCCGACGGCGGGCGGTTCGCGCGTCTGGATGCGGCCGTGGCGCAGGCGCAGGCGCTGGCGGCGGTCGGTGCGGACTGGCTGGACGTCGGCGGGGAGTCGACCCGGCCCGGCGCCGAGCCCGTTCCGGAGGCGCTCGAGCTGGCGCGGGTGCTGCCGGTCATCACAGCGCTGAAGGCGCGCCTCTCCACGCCGATCTCCATCGATACGCGCAAGCCCGCCGTCGCCCGTGCGGCGATGGCGGCGGGTGCGTCCATGTGGAACGACGTCACGGCGCTGACTGGGGCCGCAGACAGCCTGGACACGGCCGCCGGCCTGGGATGCAAGGTCGTGCTCATGCACATGCAGGGCGACCCGGCCACCATGCAGGACGCCCCCCGCTATGAGGATCCGGTGGCGGAGGTCTGCGCCTGGCTGGCCGCCCGCGCCGAGGCGGCCGTGGCGGCGGGCGTGCGGCGGGAGGCGATCTGGCTCGACCCCGGCATCGGCTTCGGCAAGCGGCTGCAGCACAACCTGGCGCTGCTGGCCGATCTGCCCCGGCTGGCGGCGCTGGGATTTCCGGTGCTGCTGGGCGCCAGCCGCAAGCGCACCATCCTGCACCTGGACCCGACCGCGACCAGCCCGCTGGACCGGCTCGGCGGCTCGCTGGCCATCGCCCTGCAGGGCGCGCGCTGTGGCGTTTCGGCCGTGCGCGTGCATGACGTGCGCGAGACGGTCCAGGCGCTGAAGGTTCAGTCGGCGATCCTGGGGGCGCCGGCCCAGGGGCAGCGCGGATAGGACGAGGTGTCGGCCGACCGCATCCACCGACCCGGAGGGGGCTGGGGGGGCTGTTCAGGTTCCGGAGCGACGGACGTTTTCCGGTCGACCGACCTTGCCTCTATCGACGGCGGCTGGGGCGCGCAGACGTTCACAATGGGGCCATTTCGTGGCTGGATCATCGCGACCTCGCGTGGACGCTGCCGAGGGCTTTGCGGCGCGCCGTGATCGCCTAAATTGGGCCGGTTCGTCCCGGAGCGACCATGAGTTTCGACGTCTCCCCACCCGCCGGCCGGGCCATGGTCTTCTTCGAGCGCCGGGAGCTGGATGCGCTGATGCAGCTCTATGGGCGCAGGGTCGCCGCGGGCGAGTGGCGCGACTACGCCCTGGACGGCCTGGCCGAAGCGGCGGTGTTCTCGGTGTTCGAGCGTAGTGGGGACGCGCCGGTCTATCGCATCGAGAAGCGGCCGGCGCTGGCGCGGCGCCAGGGCGCATGGGCGGTGATCGGGCGCGGCGGCGTGGTTCTGAAGCGCGGCCAGGAGCTGGCCCAGGTGCTGCGCGTGTTCGAGGCGAAGCGTCTGCGCGTGGTGGAGTGAGGCCGACGCGCGTCGCCTGTCACGCCCGCGTCACCGACTCAGGCCAACAGCTTGCGCGTCGAACCGCTGCGGGGTCGCAGGCGCATGATGCAGTCCTCAGCTCGCCGCTCGGGTCGGCGGCGTTACCGCAGCCTGTTCATCTCCGACGTGCACCTGGGCGCGCGCGCCTGCCGGGCTGCGGCGCTGCTGGATTTCCTCGACGGGGTGGATTGCGAGCGGCTCTACCTGCTCGGCGACATCGTCGATGGCTGGCGGCTGCGGCGGCGCTGGTTCTGGCCCGCCGCCCATGCCGAGGTGCTGGAGCGGCTGCTCGACCTGGCGCGCGAGGGCGTGAAGGTCACCTACGTCCCCGGCAACCACGACGCCTTCGCGCGGCGCTACTGCGGGCTGAGCGCGGCGGGTCTGGCGGTGCGGGAGGAGGCGGTCCACGTGGCTGCGGACGGCCGGCGCTACCTGCTCGCCCATGGCGACGCCTATGATCCGGGCTCGCACGGGAGCGCCCTGGCGCGAACCGTCGGCGATCTGGCCTATCGCGCCCTGATGCGGCTGGACGGCGCGGCGCGCGCTTGCGCCGGCCGGCTGGGCCGCCCGGAAGCC
>CAXTUT010000170.1:0-5394 GCA_964247465.1 uncultured Caulobacteraceae bacterium
GACTTCCACGGAGGGGGCGACCATGGCGGAGGGTACGGCGGAAGCGGGTATGGCTACGGCGGCTTCGGAGGAGGCTTTGGAGCCGTCCTCGGAAACTACCGCGGACGGCCCTACTACTGCCGCGGCCATCGTCACTGGAGCGGCTACTATCACCGCTACGTCGGCGGTCGCTGCTAGAGGCTGGAGCGGCCCGCGGCGCAAGCCGCGGGCCGTCGGTCTGTTCAGCCCTTGGCGTTGGTCGGCAACTGGCAGGCCAGCCCCGCCTCCTTGGCTTGGCCGCAGCTTAACAGCTGCTTGACCTGGTCGGACTGCGTGAGTTCGATCACCCAGCCCGGCTTTCCGTCCGAGCACGCGGTCTCCACGAAGTCGGTGTTGGACGGCGTGCGGCCGAGATAGCGGGCGCCTGACACCTTGCAGCTGGACCGTCCCTTGGCGACCAGGGCGGCGGTGTATTTGGCGTAGACGGGCGTGGGCGTGGTCAGCTCGCAGGCCCCGGTGGCGCCGAACTCGCCGGCTTTGACGCAATCGACGAGCTGGACACGGCCGGAGGCGGAGGTGGGAACGACCGCAACCATGCCGTCGGGCCGGTTGGAGCAGGCGAACTCGATCACCGCGCCGCCCGAGGGATCGCGGCCGATCGACCGCGTCTTGGACACGTCGCAATCGAAGCCCGCCGCCTTCACCCGGCGGGTGTAGTCCGCAGTCTCCTGGGCCGCCACCGCGGTCTCGTCGGTCAGGGTGCAGCCACCCGACAGGCCCTTGGCCTCCGTGCAGCTCAGCACCCGGTCCAGACCGCCCGCCTTGTTGGCTCCCAGGACGAAGCCCGGTTGAGCGCCGCAGCCAAGCTCATAGTAGGCGACGCCGCTCTTCTGGTCGGAGCCGAGATAGCGCGAACCGGAGACCTGGCAGGTGCGCCCGGCCTTGGACGCGAGCACGCCGAGGAAAGCCTGGTTCTGCGCTTGGCTGGTCAGGGTGCAGGCGGTCTTGCCGCTCGCCTGGATGCAGGGGATGGCCACGGTGGCGGCCGTCAGTCCGGGCAGCGGCGCCTGGAGGATGTAGCCCGCTCCCTCCTGGCAAGCGGCCTCGAACACCGCGACGGTGTCGTTGGAGCCGACGTAGCGGGCGGCGGTCGGCGTGCAGCTTATGCCCGCTGAGGCGATGTAGGGCTTCAGGTCCTGCTTGGGATCGGCGTTGCCCGGCAGGCGGCACGCCAGCGACGGCGATCCGGCGACGGTCAGGCAGTCGTAGACCTTGGACCCGCTCGCGCTGGCCATGACGATGTAGCCCGTGCCCTGCTGGCAGGCGACCTCGTAGATGCTGGCCTTGTCGCCGGTGCTGGACTTGCCGAGGAAGTAGGCGTCGCTCACCGTGCAGGTCAGGTTAGCCTTCTGGACCGCGGCGGGAGCCTCCTTCAGGCCCGTGTCGCGCTGTTCCTTGGTGATCGCGGGCTTGGCCTTGTCCTGGGCATGCGCCGCGAGGGGCGCAGCGCCCGCCGCCAGGGTCGCCAGCGCGAGAAGCGCGGCCGCCAACCGTCTCATTCCGGAGGTCTCCTCACCGTTTGCGGCGACATAAGCCCGCAGCCGGCGGCGGGGTCAAGCGGCGGGCGGGGCGTCCTGCCGCAGGGCGTCGGCGATCTCCGCCATGACGGGCGCCCAGCGGTTGAACCCCGGCGGGCTGAACACCCGGGCCCGCGGGTACCAGGGATAGCGGTCGGTCCCCAGCATCGGCCAACCGCCAGGCGGGCAGATGAACCAGCACGGCGTCCCGCAGGCGGCGGCGATGTTGATGGTCGCGTTGGCCGGACCGATGACCAGGTCCAGCGCGCCGGCGAGGGCGGCGACCTCGTCCAGGTCGTCCTTCAGATCGACGCCCGGAGGCGTCCAGATGTCGACGCCCAAGACGTCGCGCGCCTTTTCCAGCTCGGCCGCGCAGTCGCCGTACTGGAGGTTGACGAAGCGCACGCCGGGAACCGTCAGCACCGGCGCCCAGGCCTGGAACGGCGCATAGAAGCGGGCGCGCTGCGAGCTGACCGTCAGGCTCTTCCAGAGCAGCCCCACGCTGCGGCGCGGGCCGCCCGCGCCGATGGCGTCGCGCCAGTAGGCGACGCGGACCGGGTCGGCCTGCAGGAAGGCGGTCCTCGACGGGAAATCGTCCACGCTGCGGCGGAAACGGCCGAGCAGCGAGGCCATCGGCGTCCACAGATCGAAACGGCGGTCGCGGCAGAACGGGGCGGTGCGCACCGACTGGTGCTCCACCCGGTAGGTGGCGTGCGCGCCGACCTCGGCCTGCGGGAAGCTGCGCTGGAACAGCGGCGCCAGCCGTCGCTCCACCGCCAGCGTCAGCCGGCCGTCCGGGCCCAGCGCCTCAAGCACGTCGGGCAGCGCGTTGGCGAACAGCACCTCGTCGCCCAGCCCCTGCTCGCCGAACACCAGCAGGTCGCGCCCCGCCAGCGGCGCCTGCGGCGTCCAGGCGGGCGCGTCGGCGACGAAGTGGGTGACGTCCACGTGCCGCGGCTCCAGCCGCACGGCGTAGGCCTCCCAGCCCTCGGCGAGCCGGCCTGCGGCGACCAGCATGGTGGCGCGCGCGAAGGCCATCATGGCCCGCTCCGGCTCGCTGAGGCCCGCAGCCTCGAGCGCGGTCTCGCAGTCGCCCAGGGCGCCGGAGGCGTCGCCCAGCGACAGGCGGATGTTGGCGCGGTTGTAGCGCGCCTTGGCGAAGGCGGGGTCGAGCCGCAGCGCCTCGTCAAAGAAGACCAGCGAGCCGTCGACGTCGCCCTGCTCGGCCACCATGGCGCCCAGGGTGTTCCAGAGCAGCGGGCTTTCCGGAGTCGCCTGGATGGCTGGGCGCAGCACCTCCAGCGCGTCGGCGTAGCGCAGCTGCTCGCGGAGCGCGCAGGCCAGGTTGTTGGGGCCGTCCACCACGGCGGGCCGCTCGGCGACGAAGATGCGGAAGAGCTGCTCGGCGACCTCGAACATCCCCATCTGCATGGCCAGTCGCCCGAGGTCGTTGGCGAGGTCCACGTCGTCCGGCGCCAGTCGCAGCGCGGTCTCATAGGCCGCAAGCGCGCCGTTCAGGTCGCCCGCCCGCTCGCGGCAGAGCGCCACCACGTGCCACGCCAGGCCACAGTCCGGATCGGCGTCCAGGACCTGGGCGGTGAGCTGCAGCGCCTCGGGCAGGCGTCCGGCGTGGGTCGCGTCGAGCGCGGCCGACAGCAGCGGCAGGATCGCCTGGGCCTTCAGCTCGGCCAGGGCGAGGGTGAGCTTGCGCACCGGATCGGCGCCGCCCGTCGCGTCGAGCGTGCGGAGGGACAGAGGTCGGGCGCCGGACGGCGAGGCGGTGACGGACGAAGCTCTTGCGGCGACCATGGACATCCCTCCGCCCCGCACCCTGCCTCCGCGGCCTTAACGCGGCGCTAACCGTGAATCTTTAGGCCGGGTTCAGCGCTGCGGGGCTAAGCGGTAGGCGCTCGCCCCGGATCAAGCGCGAGAGCGGCCGAACGCCGCTTGGGAGCAGGGTCCATGCCTCTCAAACTATCGCTGAAGCCGGGGGAGAAGTTCGTTCTGAACGGCGCGGTGGTCCAGAACGGCGACCGACGCGGCGTACTCGTGCTGCAGAACAAGGCTTCGGTCCTGCGCGAGAAGGACATCATGCAGGCGGAGGAGGCCAACTCCCCCGCCCGCCGGGTCTACTTCCCGGTGATGATGATGTATCTCGACGAGGCCGAAGCCGCCCGCCATTTCGGCGAGTTCTCGCAGCGCCTGAACGACTTCATGGGCGTCGTCCGCAACGCGGACGTCCTGGCCGAGTGCGTGAACGTCTCCAAGCACGTCTTGGGGGGGAACTACTACAAGGCCCTGATGTCGTGTCGCAAGTTGATCGACTATGAGAACGAGAGGTTGGGGCATGTCGCTGCAGGCCTATCAGCAAGCGGCGCAACGGGCTGAGCACCCGCGCGACACCGAGTACCGCCTGTTCACCGAGGTCACGCGCGCCCTGATGGACGCCGCCGCGGTCGACGCCGGCGACCTGAAGACCCGCGTGGCCGCGCTGGACTGGAACCGGCGGCTGTGGACCGCGCTCGCCGCCGACTGCGCCAACCCGCACAACCGGCTGCCCGACGGCGTGCGCGCCAGCATCATCTCCCTGTCCATGTTCGTGGGCCGCCACACCAGCGAGACCATCCGCGGCGGCGGGAGCCTGGACCTGCTCATCGAGGTGAACCGCACCATCATGCAGGGTCTGTCGCCCGGCGCGGGCGGAACGGCTCGCGCAGCCTGAGGCCGTCCGGCTGGGATCAGGCCGTGACGCTTTACGCGGCAGGATGTTGCGGCGTTCGCCCGATTCCAGATCGATTCGGACGCCTAGGCGGGTTAAGGCAGGCGGCCGACCCCGAGGTGTCATGATCCGGGGTCTATCCAGCCGCGACACAGAAGCGCGGCGTCTCGGGTGGAGTCCATGAAGAATACGCAAGCCCTGAGCCTGCACGTGCCCGAGCCGCAGACCCGTCCGGGCGACCAGCCCGACTTCACGGGTCTGCGGCTCCCTCCCGCCGGGAGTGTGGAGCGGCCGGACGTCTCCACCCCGCCGCTGCAGATGCGCGAGCTCGCCTACGGGCTGATCCGCGTGCTGGACGAGGCGGGAGCGGCGGTGGGCCCCTGGAACCCGAGGGTGGACGCCGAGACCCTGCGCCGGGGACTGAAGGCCATGATGCTGACACGGGTGTTCGACGACCGCATGTACCGCGCCCAGCGCCAGGGCAAGACCAGCTTCTACATGAAGTGCACCGGCGAGGAGGCGGTGGCCTGCGCCCAGGCGCTGGTGCTGGACCGGGAGGACATGTGCTTCCCGACCTACCGCCAGCAGGGCCTGCTGATCACGCGCGGCTATCCTTTGGCCACGATGATGAACCAGATCTATTCCAACGCCGCCGACCCGATCAAAGGTCGCCAGCTGCCGGTGATGTATTCGGCCAAGGACTTCGGCTTCTTCACCATATCGGGCAACCTCGGCACCCAGTATCCACAGGCGGTGGGCTGGGCCATGGCCAGCGCCTACAAGGGCGACGACAAGATCGCCGCCGCGTGGATCGGCGACGGGGCCACGGCGGAAGGCGACTTCCACTCCGCCCTGACCTTCGCATCGGTCTACCGCGCGCCGGTAATCCTGAACATCGTCAACAACCAGTGGGCCATCAGCGCCTTCCACGGCATAGCGGGCGGCGAGCAAACCACCTTCGCCGCGCGTGGCATCGGCTACGGCCTGCCGGCGCTCCGGGTCGACGGCAACGATTTCCTGGCCGTCTACGCCGCGACGCAGTGGGCGGCGGAGCGGGCGCGGGCGAACCTCGGCGCCACGGTGCTCGAGCTCTACACCTACCGCGCCGCCCAGCACTCC
>CAXTUT010000171.1:0-5390 GCA_964247465.1 uncultured Caulobacteraceae bacterium
GCCTGCGGCGCCGGCGCTGGCCGAGCGGGTGATGCTGGAGCGCGACCTCGCCCTTGCGGAGCTGACCGGCGCCCACCTGATCGTGGACCAGATCACCACCGCCGGCGCGCTGGAGAGCCTGGCGCGGGCCAAGGCGCGCGGCGTGCGCGTGACCGCCACCGCCTCGATCAACCATCTTTGCTTCAACGAGGTGGATATCGGCGACTACCGCACCTTCTTCCGCCTGGATCCGCCGCTGCGCTGCGAGGACGACCGTGCGGCCCTGGTGCAAGCGCTGGCGGCCGGGCTGGTGCAGGTGGTCACCTCCGCCCACACGCCGGCCCCGGCGGAGGACAAGCGGCTGCCCTTCGGGGAGGCGACGCCCGGCGCGGTGGGGCTTGAGACGCTGCTGCCGGCGCTGCTGTCGATGCACCACGACGGCAGGATCGCGCTGCTCGACCTGCTGGGGGCGGTCACCTGCGGCCCCGCGGACCTGGTGCTGTTCGACGCGGACGCGCCGCGACGCATCGACGCCGACGCCCTGCTGTCGAAGTCGAAGAACTCGCCGTTCGACGGCCGCAGCCTGCAGGGCGAGGTGCGCGCCACCTGGGTGGATGGCCGGCGCGTCTTTGGCGCGCCGCCATGAGCCCGCGCCGTCGTCAGCGTGTGAGCTATATCGCGGCGATGGCGACGCTCGGGATCGCGGCGCTGCAGGGCTGCGCCACGAGCCGCCAGCGCTGCGGCCTGGCGGCGTGCGGGGTGGAGGCGGACGCCCTGCTCAAGGTCACCGCCGAACAGCTCTCCGTTCCGCCGCAGTCGCTGCAGATCTACGACGTGCGCCACTACCCCGGGGCGACCACCGCCTGGCGCGCGCGGACGGGGGCCACGGCCTACCAGTGCCGAGAGGCGCGCGACCCGGCCGACCCGTCCCGCATCCACTTCGTCTACTGCCGGCCGCCGACCTGAGCGGCGGCTCTGGCTGACAGGCCGCTGCGTCCTTCGAGACGCCTCCTGCCTCAGCACGAGGAAGAGAAGGGGGTCCTACATCTCCTCGTGCTGAGGAGCGCCTGCAGGGTGCGTCTCGACGCCCGCAGCAACCTCAGCCAGCTCCCAAGTCGACCGCCTCAGGCGTCTTCCAGATAGAGCACGCCGGGTGCGGTCTTCAGCGCGCCGCGCAGCGCGGCGTCGAGGTTGAAACGGCCAGGCAGCCTGAGCTCGACCTCGCAGCCGTCGGGCATGGCGGCCACGACCGAGACCTCGCCGCCACCCTTAGACCCCGCCGCCTGCAGCCGCCGCTTGAGCGCCTCTACCGCCGTCTGCTCGGGCGTCACGTACACGCGCAGCGCCGCCGCGGCGTCGGCCACCACCGCCTCGAGCGCCTCGGCGTCGTCGCCGAAGAAACGCAGCTCCCCCTCGCGCCCCTTGCAGCGCACCTTGACCAGGATGGAGCGGCCGGGCTCCAGCAGCTCGCGGCAGCTGCGCAGGCTCTCCGGCGGAAACAGCACCTCGAACTCGCCGGTAGGATCGGACAGGGTGACGAAGGCGAACTTCTCCCCCGACTTGGACGGCCGCTCCGACTTGCGGCGGACCACGCCGGCCATGCGGAACGCCTCGTGCCCGGCCTCGGCCAGCTGGGCGGCTTCGGCCAGCAGGGTCGTGCGCTTCCTGCGCAGCAACTCGGACAGCGCCTCCAGCGGATGGCCGCTGAGATAGAAGCCGACCGCCGCCAGCTCCTCGTCCAGCTGTTCGGTGTGGGTCCAGGGCTCCACCGCACGCAGGCGCGGCCGCGCCGCGCCCACGTCGTCGCCGAACAGGCTGACCTGGGAGGAGCCGCGCTCGGCGGTCATGGACTGGGCGTAGGCGATCAGCGCATCGGCGCAGGCCACGATCCGCGCCCGGTTGGGATGCAAGGTGTCGAAGGCGCCGGCGCGCGCAAGGTTCTCCAGCGCCCGCTTGTTGACGCAGCGCGTGTCGATCCGCTCCAGGAAGTCGTAGAGGTCGGCGAAGGCCCCGCCCTCGCCTCGGACCTGCGCCACATGCTCCATGGCGGACAGCCCCACGTTGCGGATGGCGCCGAGCGCATACAGCACCGCCCCGTCGTCCACGGCGAAGTCGGCGGAAGAGCGGTTGATGTCGGGACTGCGCACCGCCACGCCGAAACGCCGCGCGTCCTGGTAGAAGACCGCCAGCTTGTCGGTGTTCGACAGGTCCAGGCTCATGGACGCGGCGAAGAACTCCACCGGCGTGTTGGCCTTCAGCCAGGCCGTCTGATAGCTGATCAGGGCGTAGGCGGCGGCGTGGCTCTTGTTGAAGCCGTAACCGGCGAACTTGGCCACCAGCTCGAAGATCGAGCGCGCCTGGTCTGGATCGACGCCCTTGTCGGCCGCGCCGGAGGCGAAGCGGGCCTTCTGGGCGTCCATCTCCTCCTTCTTCTTCTTGCCCATGGCGCGGCGCAGCAGGTCGGCTTCGCCGAGCGAATAGCCGGACAGGACCTGGGCGATCTGCATCACCTGCTCCTGGTAGATGATGACGCCGTAGGTCTCCTTCAGGATGGGCTCTAGAGACGGGTGGAGCATGTCGGGCGCCTGGCGGCCGTGCTTGCGGTCGATGTAGGCCGGTATGTTGTCCATCGGGCCCGGCCGGTAGAGCGAGATCAGGGCGGTGATCTCCTCGATCGAGGTCGGCCCCATCTTGCGCAGGGTGTCGCGCATCCCCTGCCCTTCCAGCTGGAACACGCCGACCGTCTGGCCGGACGCGAACAGGGTGTAGGTCGGTGCGTCGTCCAGCGGCAGGGCGTCCAGGTCCACAGCCGCGCCGCGCTGCTTCAGATAACCCACCGCCCGATCGAGCACGGTCAGGGTCTTCAGGCCCAGGAAGTCGAACTTCACCAGCCCCGCGGACTCCACCCACTTCATGTTGAACTGGGTGGCGGGGATGTCGGAGCGCGGGTCGCGGTAGAGCGGCGCCAGTTCGGTCAACGGCCGGTCGGCGATGACCACGCCCGCCGCGTGGGTGGAGGCGTTGCGGTAGAGCCCCTCCAGCCGCAGCGCCACGTCGAGCAGGCCGGCGACGGACGGATCGTCCTCGCGCGCCGCCTTCAGCCGGGGTTCGATCTCCAGCGCCTGGGCCAGCGTCACCGGATTGGCGGGGTTGGCCGGGACCATCTTGGCCAGCCTGTCGACCAGGCCGAGCGGCAGCTGCATGACGCGGCCCACGTCGCGCAGCACCGCGCGCGCCTGCAGCGTGCCGAAGGTGATGATCTGGGCGACCCGGTCGGCGCCGTAGCGCTGCTGCACATAGGCGATGACCTGGTCGCGCCGCTCCTGGCAGAAGTCGATGTCGAAGTCGGGCATGGACACCCGCTCCGGGTTCAGGAACCGCTCGAACAGCAGGCCGAAACGCAGGGGATCGATGTTGGTGATCAGCAGCGCGTAGGCCACCAGCGACCCCGCGCCGGACCCCCGCCCGGGCCCCACCGGTATCCCCTGCGCCTTCGACCACTTGATGAAGTCCGACACGATCAGGAAGTAGCCGGGAAAGCCCATCTGGGAGATCACCGCGATCTCGCGCTCGAGCCTGGCCCAATAGTCCGCCTCCGGAGCCGCGGCCGGATGGGCGGCCAACCGGGCGCGGAGGCCCTCGCGCGCCTGGAAGGCCAGCTCTTCCGCCTCCGAACGGCCCGCGCCGGTGTCGAAGCGGGGCAGGATCGGGTCGCGCTTGGCCACCAGGAAGGCGCAGCGGCGCGCGATGTCCAAGGTGTTGTCGCAGGCTTCGGGAAGATCGGCGAAGGCCGCGCGCATGTCCGCCGCCGACCGGAAGCCGTGCCGCTCGGTGACGCGCCGCCGCTCCGCCTCGCCGAGGAACGATCCGTCGGCCACGCACAGCAGCGCATCGTGGGCGGCGTGCATGTCGGGCTCGGCGAAATAGGCGTCGTTGGTGGCGACGAGCGGGACGTCGCGGGCGTAGGCCCACTCCACCAGGCCCCGCTCCGCCGCCGCCTCCACCGTCGCGCCGTGACGCTGAAGCTCCACATATAGCCGGTCGCCAAAGACGGCGTGCATGCGCGCCAGCGCTGCATCGCCCTCAGCCGGCTTGCCGGCCGCATAGAGCGGGTTGACCGGTCCGTCCGGCCCGCCGGACAACAGGATCAGTCCCTGCGCGTGCGCCTCCACCGCCGCCCACGGCACGCACGGCTCCCCGCCGTCCGCGTCCAGATAGGCCATGGACGACAGCGCGCAGAGATTGAGCCAGCCCGCCTCGTCCTTGGCCAGCAGCACCACGGTCGGACAGCGGGCCCAGCGCTCCGGCGGACCCTCGCCGATGCCGGACACGGGCAGGGCGCAGCCGATGATCGGCTGCACCCCCTTGTCCTTCATGGACTGGGAGAACTCCAGCGCGCCGCACAGGTTGGCGCGGTCGGTGAGGGCGGCGGCCGGCATGGCGGCCCTCACGCAGAGCCCGGGGATCTCGGACGCCTTGATCGCGCCCTCCAGCAACGAATAGGCGGAACGGACGCGCAGGTGGATGAAATCGCCGGACATGACATCGCCAGACATGCGCGCCTCCGATCCCAGCGATCGACTCAGCGCATCAACTGGAGCGCCGCACAGACCATCCAGACGAAGCCGCCCACGGACGCAAGCGCCATCGAGTCCCACGCCAGCCGCGCCATCGCCACCTCCTGTGTTGCCGGTATGTTCTGTTCCCGCTTCGTACCGGAGTCAACTGGCTGGCGCATGGACTGCACGACGCAACGGCGAGCCTGGCGCCGTGGGCGCCGAACCCTCTCGACGCGCCCGGCGCAAGCTGGGAGGATCGCGCGTGGGCTCTATGTTCAATCAGTGGGTGGACGGTCAGCCTTGGTGGCTGACGCTTCTTCTACTGCCGGCGCTGGTGATGGCGGCGGTGCTGGCTCGCGTATTGCGCTACGCGGCCCTGACGCTCGCCGTCGCCCTCGTGGTCGGCGTCGCCGCGGCCGTCTGGTCCCATAGCCGGCGGCGCTGACGCGCCTTCGCGTCAGTATTCCTGACGGCGCGAGATGCGCTCGACTTCAGCCTGCACCCGCGCCTCGACGATGGCCGAAAGGTTATGGTCCAGCCAGTCGCGCAGCATCGGCTTCAGCATCTCGCGCACGACGTCTTCCAGGGTGCGCCCCTCCTTGGGCATAGCCACCGTGCGCGCCAGCGCGTTGAAATGGGTGGCGCTGGTCTCGGCGGCGTAGCTGCCCACAAGCGGCTCCTGCGTGAAGGCAGGCGCAGTCGGACGGGGCGGCGGCAGCGGCGAGGCTTCGGAGAACACGTCGAGGTCGCCCAGTGTCTCTTCGTACCTCGCCGGCTTGGACGGCGGCGCCGGCTTGGGCGGATCGATGGGCTGGGTCAGCTCCAGCACGTCGTCGTCCGGCTCGAGCTGCC
>CAXTUT010000172.1:0-5348 GCA_964247465.1 uncultured Caulobacteraceae bacterium
GGCATGTTCATCGGGATCTTCCCGGGAGCAAGACGATGAACATCTTCGGCGCCATCATGGACAAGATCTTCCACCATCCGGCGGCGGCGCCATCCGCGGCGACGCCCGCTGCGCCCCAGGCCATAGCCGCCTCGGAGGCGGCTTCGACACCCACCGCGAGCCCGCCCGCGCCCTCCCAGTCGGTCGACGTCGAAGCCGTGTTGGGTCAAATGGCGCAGGAGAAGGGCGGCGGCGGAAATTACGACAGCTCGATCGTGGATCTGTTGAAGCTGCTCGACCTGGACTCCAGCCTGGACGCCCGCAAGCAGCTGGCGCAGGAGCTGAACGTGCAGGTCGCCGCGGACGGAACGGCGGAGGAGAACATCGCCCTGCACAAGGCGGTCATGCAGAAACTCGCCGAGAACGGCGGCAAGGTTCCCGCCGGCCTTGCGTGACCGCGACCTTCGGCCGGGACGCGTCGGAGCGTCCCGGCCGAAGGCTGACGTGATCAGGCGTTCAGCACGCCCCGTTCGGCCAGCAGCGTCTTCAGCTCGCCCGCCTGGAACATTTCACGCACGATGTCGGAGCCGCCCACGAACTCGCCCTTGATGTAGAGCTGGGGGATGGTCGGCCAGTCGCTGAAGGTCTTGACGCCTTGGCGCAGACCCTCGTCCTGCAGCACGTCGACGCCGACGAAGTCCACGCCGATGTGATCGAGGATCTGGACGACGAGCGATGAAAAGCCGCACTTGGGCTGGTCGGGCACGCCCTTCATAAACACCACCACCGGGTTGTCGGTGATGGTCTTGGCGATGAAGGCGTCCACCGAGGTCGAGGCGGCGGAGTCGACGACAGTATCGGTCATGGCGGCCAGTGCCTTCGGAAGCGTCTGCTATGTCCAGAGCTAAGGCTGGGCGGCCGCCATATCAAGCCGGTTGCGGCTCAGGCCGCGCCACGGCGGGCGACGGTGGAGAAGCGCGCGATCTCGATCTGCGCCGCCGCCCCGGCGGGCAGTTCCCGCTCCACTGCCTGAGCCAGGCCTTCGAGCATCGCCGGATCGTCCGCCTCGACCAGGATGCTGGCCAGCCCGGGCTCGGTGAGGGCGTAAGCCAGGGTGAGCTGCTCGCCGGCCCAGTCCGGCGTGTGGTTGAGGAACCCGTAGACGTCTTCGGGGAGCGCCGCCGCCTCAGGGCGGCGCAGCAGGCGTGACAGGCCGCGCACGATCGGCGCGGCGCGGCTCGGCGTCCCCGACACGTGGTGGCCGTAGCCCAGCACCGTCATGCCCCGCTTGGCGGCCATCTTCAGCAGGTTCCGCTCCGGCCAGCCGGACGCGACGCTGTAGCGGGTCGCCATGACGTCGAAGTCGAAGCCGGCGACCAGCTGTTCGGCCGCCGCGCCCTCGGCGGCGAAGCCCAGGCGGGTGGACAGGCGGTCGGCGCGCAGGGAGTCCAGCTCGCCTCGCCGCACGCCCTTCAACAGCCCCGGTTCAGGCTGATCGAGGATCGCGGCGTCCAAGACGGTCGCTCCGCTCGCCGCCACGGCCGCGCGCGCCTGATGCTGGAACGCCGGCCCTTGCGGGTCCACCCGCAGCATGAGGATCAGCACCCGCCGTCCCGCAATCGCCACCGCCCGACGCAGGGCCTGCGCCGCGCCCTCGTCACCGGCGGCGAAGCTGAAGCTGTTCACGCCGCATTCCAGCGCGGCGCACACGAGGCTGTCGCAATGGTCGGCCGACTGGCCTTCGCGCAAGGACAAGGTGATGGCCGAGCTGGACAGGCCGTTGCTGGTGAAGGGACGGTAGCGCACGCCTCAGCCCTCCCGCACGGCCGTCTCGAGGGCCAGGGCGTGCAGCTCGCCGCCCATGCCGCCCTTCAGCGCGGCGTACACCAGCTGGTGCTGGCGCACCCGTGACAGGCCCTGGAAGGCTTCGCTGACGATCCGTGCGCGATAATGGTCCCCGTCGCCGGCGAGATCGTCGATCTGAAGCTCCGCATCCGGGAACGCCGCCCGGAGTTTGGCCTCAAGGTCGTTCAGCGACATCGGCATGGTTTCGCCCCGCAGGAACGCCGGTCGCGCACCCGCCAAGCGTTGTAAACGCCAGCCTTGACCCGAGAGTTAATGGTGAAGCGGTGCGCACCGCCTATATCGTCTCTACAGTCTGGAGACATCGACATGGCGCCCGACGGAACATCCGCTCCGCTTCATCCCCACCGCTCGGCCTCGGGCTTCGACCTCACGCCGCCCGACGCGGAGGAACGCCGCACGCTGGAAGCGTCGCTGAGCGCGGAGGAACGCCGCGTCCTGCTGAAGCACGGCACGGAAGCGCCGTTCTGCGGCGGCCTGCTGAACAACAAGGTTGCGGGCGCCTACTGCTGCCGCCTGTGCGGCCTGCCGCTCTTCCACGCCGAGGCCAAGTTCGAGAGCGGCACCGGCTGGCCCTCCTTCACCACGCCCTATGACGACGCTCACGTGCTGAGCATCGTGGACAAGAGCTATGGCATGACGCGCACCGAGACCCGCTGCGCGCGCTGCGATAGCCACCAGGGCCACGTGTTCCCGGACGGACCGCGGCCGACCGGCCTGCGCTACTGCATCAATTCCGTCTCGCTGCAGTTCGTGGCCGGAGACCAGCGCTTCCCCGATCCGCTCCACCGCGGCGAGGCCGACCTGAAGGCCCACGCGGGCGCTCAGCCGGCGCGATAGGCGCCGCTAGGGCCTGGGAGGCGCGCCCGTCTCCCGGACCCAGGCCGTCTCCACGGCGCCGCCAAGATCGCCGGGGATCGCGCGGCGGATGAGGGAGACGCCCTGCAGCGCCAGCCGCGGACCGCCGAACAGACGGCCGCGCCACGCATAGCCCAGGCGGTAGAGCGACCGGTCGACGTGCATGTCGCCATCCTGGACATAGGTGGCGACGACGCCGACCGGGATCGTGCCCTCCCCGTCCGAGCCGGCGCCGGCCTTGCGAAGCCTGGCCACCTGCGCGCGCAGGCCGTCCTGAATCCAGTCGCAGTCGATCTGCGGGCTGGCCGCGGAGACCTCCATCTCGTGGCCCAGCACGGCCCGGGGGAAGATGTAGCGCTCGTCCTGGATCGCCTGGGCGGGATCGAGCGGCCTGAAGGTCAGCCGCGCGCCATCCGCCACCATCTGCGCGCTCACCACGAAGGCGGAGCGACCGCTGGCGGCATGCTCGGCGGCCGCCGCCTGCTTTGCGTCTCTTACCCGTTCGCGGTGGGAGTCCCAGAAGTTGAGCCCTGCGATGAGCACGGCCAGGACGCCGACGAGTTCGCTGAGCGTGATCCAGAAACGGAAGCGCCGCTTCGCCGCGGTCGGCTTTTCGGTCATCGGCGCGGCCTACGATCAGGTTGGGCGGCCGAGACCGATGATCTCGATCCAATAGCCGTCCGGATCCTTGATGAAGGCGATCTCCTTCATGCCGCCTTCGCCGAGCCGCTTTTGATAGGTCACGCCGAGCTCGTCGAAGCGCGCGCAGGCGGCGTGGACGTCGGGGACCGCCACGCACAGGTGGCCGAAGCCGCGCGGATCGCTGTTGCCGCTGTGATAGGTGAAGCCCGCGTCGTCCTCGGTGCCGTGGTTGTGGGTGAGCTCCAGCACGCCCTTCAGGCCCGCCATCCAGTTGCGCCGCGCGGGAGGGTCGGACGGCGCGCGCGCGGCCTCCTCGGGGTCCAGGATCAGGAAATACAGGCTGAACTTGCCCTCAAGGAAATGGCGGTCGGCGATCACCGAGAAGCCGAGTACGCGCGTGTAGAAGTCCAGCGACGGCTTGGCGTCCTTGATCCTCAGCATGGTGTGGTTGAAGACGAAGCCTGCGGTCGGCGCTTCGGTGCTGGGGGCCTCTGTCATGACGGGTTCCTCGATGAAGGGTCAAAGATCGATTGCGGCGCGCACTTTGGCGGCGATCGCGGCGAAGATGCGCCCGGCCGGGCTGTAGGGGGCGGCGTCGATCAGGGGGCGTCCGGCGTCGCACGCCTCGCGCAGGGCGATGTCGATGGGCACCTCGCCCAGGAAGGGCGCGCCGAGTTCCGCGGCCACCGCCTTGGCGCCGCCGCGACCGAAGATCGCGATGGGCGCGCCGGTCGACGGATCGGGAAAATACGCCATGTTCTCCACCACGCCCAGCAGCGGCACGCCGGTCTTGCGGAACATGCCGGCGCCGCGCCGCACGTCGATCAGCGCGACCTCCTGGGGCGTGGAGACGATTACCGCGCCGTCGACCCGGACCTTTTGCGACAGCGTGAGCTGGATGTCGCCGGTGCCGGGCGGCATGTCGACGACCAGCACGTCCATTTCGTCGTCGGGGGCGCCCCAGCGGACGTCGGTGACGAACTGGGTCAGGGCCGAGGACGCCATGGGCCCGCGCCAGATCATCGGCGAGCCCTCCTCCACGATGAAGCCTATGGAGACGGTCTTCAGGCCAAAGGCAGTCAGCGGGATCAGCTTCTTGTCGGCGTCGACCCGCGGCTCGCCCTTCAGTCCGAGCATACGTGGGACGGACGGACCGTAGATGTCGGCGTCCATCAGACCGACCTTCAGCCCGTCACGCGCGAGCGCCACCGCCAGGTTGACCGCCACCGTGGACTTGCCGACGCCACCCTTGCCGGAGGCGACCGCTACGACGCGCCGCACGAACGGCACCGGTTGCGGCTGGGGGACGGGCTTGGGCGTCGGCGCGGTCGAAGGCGCGGGACCCTGCGGCGCGGCGCGTCGGGGCTGCACCTCGAAACGGCCGGCGCCGTCGCCGTCGGCGGTGAGCACGACCTGGGCGCGCAGGACCCCGCTGACCGTGCGCAACGCCGCCTCCGCGGCCTGTCGAAGCTCGCCGTAGCGCTCGACCTCGCCGGCCGGCGCTTCGAGCATGAAGCCCGCGCGGCCTGGACCGATCGCCAGTCCCTGCACGAGGCCGCCCGTCACCAGACCAAGGCCGCTCTTGGGATCGAGCACGGCCTCCAGCGCCGCCAGCACGGCGGCGCGATCCGGCAGCTTGGGCGCGCCGTCGCTCACGGCGAGACGCGGGGTCGGCGGCTGGTGGTCTTGGGGCATGTCTTGCACTGGGCTGAGGGCCGCTTCATATCCCGGCGTGCGCGTCGCTTTGCAAGGCCGGGCGGACCCGCCGATCCGGTCCGACCTGTCCCGCGCCCTCGAGAGAGACGCCCGTCGGCTCATGCCTTGGAACGACACCAGCAAGCCGGTCGCCAAGCCGGGGCCTTGGGACGCGCCCGCCAAGGGCGATGGCGGGGCGCGTTCAGGCGAGCCCGCGGCCGGTTCCGGCGAAGGCCATAGTCAGCCGCCGAACGGCTCGCCGCCTCGCCGCGGCCCGACCCCTCCTTGGGGGCGCGAGCATCCGGCCGCCA
>CAXTUT010000173.1:0-5336 GCA_964247465.1 uncultured Caulobacteraceae bacterium
GTTCATCACCAGGCCGGCCGCGAGCCCCGCCACTGCGACAATCCCCACCGCCGAGGCGAAGCCGTAAAGGATCGAGCGCTCGAAGCGACGGGTGTTGGACAGGCTGCGACCGACCACCAGGATGGCGCTGTCGTTGAGCGTCGATGCGACGACGTGCAAGGTGTAGCGGGGGTGCTGGCCCACCCGCACCACCTTCCAGTCCACGCTGCGGAAGACCGGGTCGAAGCTGGTCAGGTCGCCCGCCAGCGCTTGCCCCTTGGCGTCGAACAGGCCGAAGTGCTCGCCGGCCGTGGCGAACAGCGTGCGCCGCGTCACCGCGGCCGCGAGACTGTCCAGCCCCTGCTCCACGTCTACCTGCTCCAGCAGGTCGCGCTCGGCCAGGGCCTCGGCGCGCTCGCGCTCGGAGATGATCCCTTCGCCTGTGCGATAGACCACGATCAGGGCCGCCGCGCTCGCAGCCACCGCCAGCACCGCCACAAACAGCAGGAAGCTCGAGGGCGTGAACCGCAGCAGGCCGCCCCTCGCGCTCATCGGCGCCGCGTCACGGCTGTTCGGACAACCGGTAGCCGACGCCGCGAAGGGTGTGCAGCAGCGGCCGTTCGAACCCTTCGTCCAGCTTCTTGCGCAACCTGGATATGTGGGTGTCGATGATGCTGGTGTGAGGGTCGAAGCGGTAGTCCCAGACCTGCTCCAGCAGCATGGTGCGGGTCACCACCCGGTCCTTGTGGCGCAGGAAATACTCCAGCAGCTTGAACTCGCGCGGCAGCAGCTCCAGCGGCCTGGCCGCGCGGAAGACCTTGCGCGCCAGCAGGTCCATTTCCAAGTCGCCGCATCGTAGCACCGTCTCCACCGACTTGCCCACGCGCCGACGCATCAGGTTCTCGATGCGCGCGTGCAGCTCGGAGAAGCCGAACGGCTTGGTCAGGTAGTCGTCGCCGCCGGCGCGAAGGCCGACTACACGCTCATCCAGCTGCCCGAGCGCCGACAGGATCAGGATGGGCGTCTCCACCTGGGCGGCGCGCAGCGCCTTGACCACCGACAGCCCGTCCATTCCCGGCAGCATGCGGTCCATGACGATGGCGTCGAAGTTGGAAGACGAGGCCAGATACAGCCCGTCGCGCCCGTCGCCCACGTGTTCGACCGTGTAGCCCGTCTCACGCAGGCCCTTGGCCACGTAGTCGGCGACATCCGCATCGTCTTCGACCACCAGTATCCGTCCGCTCACCTGACCTCCGTCGTCCGCCATCGCCGCGCGCACGACCTTGTCCGACCGCGAAAAGCCTGTCGAGCGGAGTTGCGGCCTGAGCCTGGCGGCTGCGCCCACGACATGGCGTCCGACGAGCTGGATCGCAGACCGCCTTGAACCGCGACGGCCAGTGCGAGTTGATCCCCAAGCGGGGCGGCGCTGGCATGACCGAGACGTTGGACACCCTTATCGTGGGCGCCGGACCGGCAGGGCTGACCGCGGCGATCTACCTGGCGCGGTTCCGTCGCAAGGTTCTGGTGGCCGACACCGGCGCCAGCCGGGCGGACTGGATCCCCAGGAGCCGCAACCTGCCGGGCTTCGCCCAGGGGCTGCACGGCCGCACCCTGCTCGAACGCCTGCGAGATCAGGCCAACTTGTACGGCGTGGAGGTGCGGTCGGATCGCGTACAGGCCTTACGCAGTCTGGAAGCCGGGGGCTTCGAGGCTGATGTCGGCGACCAGGGGGTACGGACGAGCACCGTCATCCTGGCTACCGGCGTGGTGGAGACGGTGCCCCCGATCCCCGGCGCGGTGGAGGCGATCTCGCGCAGCCTGATGCGGGTCTGCCCCATCTGCGACGGCTTCGAGACGCAAGGACGCAAGGTCGCGGTGCTTGGCGCAGACGACCACGCGGCGGGCGAGGCGCTATTCCTGCGCACCTGGTCAGCCGACGTCTCCCTGGTGCTGACGCGTGAGGCTACGCTGAGCGACGAGCGGCGCGAAGCGCTGCGGCAGCTCGGCGTGACCGTCTTCCACACGGCCCTGGAGTCCGTGTCGCTGGGCGAAGACCAGGTCACCGCCGTCTGTACCGAGGGCGGGCGCCCCAACCACTTCGACATCATCTACGCGGCGTTCGGCGTCACGCCCCAGAGCGAACTGGCCCGCGGCCTGGGCGCACGACTGGACGATAGCGGCAGGCTTGTGACCGGCCAGCACCAGGAGACTTCCGTGGACGGGCTTTACGCAGCGGGCGACGTCGTGCGCGGCTTGAACCAGATCAGCGTGGCCGAGGGCGAGGCCGCCGTCGCCGCCACCGCGATCCACAATCGTCTTCCCCGCAATCCCGCCTGAAGGAGGATGCCATGGCCAAGGAAACGCCCGCGCAGCAGAAGACCGTCGACCGTGTCATGCACGAGTTCAAGCATGGCGAGCTGGAAAGCGGTCCCGACGGCAAGGCCGGCAAGGTCAAGGATCCCAAGCAGGCCTTGGCTATCGCGCTGAGCGAAGCCGGCGTCTCCAACCGCAAGTCGCCAGGGCGAAACGCCGCCTCGCGCGGCGCCACCAAGGCCAAGGAGGCGCAAGGCGAGACCTCTCAGCCGGCGAACGAAGGCGAAGCCGTGTCCGCACACAATCGCGCCAAGCTGTACGGGGAAGCTAGGGCTCGTAACATCGCGGGGCGGTCCAAGATGAGCAAGGCGCAGCTGGAGCGTGCGCTGGAGTGAGCCCCACTCCCGCAAGGAGAGGGGACGCTCCTTAACGTCGCAGCACCAGCGTCGCCCACGCGTCGCGGTGGTGGCGGCGCTCCACGCGGAAGCCCCGCGCCAGATAGGCGGCGCGCACATACCGCTCCTGCCGGCGGAGCAGGCCCGACAGGATCGCCAATCCACCGGGCTTGAGCGCATCGCCGATGTCTGACGACAGCCGCACCAGCGGACGCGCCAGGATGTTGGCGAAGACCAGGTCATAGGGCGCGCCGGCCTGCACTTGGCGATGGTCCAGCCCGTCGGCATGCACGAAGCGGGCGCGCACGTGGTTAAGCGTAGCGTTCTCGCGCCCGATCCGCACCGAGACCGGATCGATGTCGACGCCCAGCGCGAGCTTGGAGCCAGTCTTGGCCGCCGCGATCGCGAGCACGCCGGTGCCCGCCCCCACGTCCAGCACCTTGGCGAAACGCCGGCGCTTCAGCAGCGCGTCGTAGGCGTACAGGCAGCCGACCGTGGTGCCGTGATGGCCGGTGCCGAAGGCGGCGCCGGCCTCGATGCGCAGGTTCACCGTATTGGCGGGTCGCCGGCCCCCGTCGTGTGCGCCATAGACGAAGAAGCGGCCGGCGCGCACCGGCGGCAGGCCCGACAGCGCCATGGCCAGCCAGTCCGCATCCGCCAGCGTTTCAGTGGCGACCGACAAGCCCGCATGCGCGGCGAGCGCTTCGCGCAGCCGCTCGGCCTCGCCTGCGTCGATGGGAAAGGCGTCGATGCGCCAGACGTCGCGGTCCTCGTCCTCCTCAAGGATCGAGTAGGTCGCGCCTTCCAGCAACGGATCGACGTCGATAGCGCTGGCGGCGGCTTCGGCCACGGCGCGCGGGCCGCGGGCTATGATCTGCACGGGATCGTCGGTCATGACGTGTGTTAGCGATCCTCGGCGGTTCGCGTAAGCGCCTGCGTCCTGCGCTCTTCCCGGCGGCTTTGCGCAGGCGGGCCGCTCTGCTACATCCGCAGAATGGCGATCTCCTTCGGCCGCGAGAGGCGAATTATCCACCCGGCCTAGGGCCAGACCGTTTCGGTCGCGTCATGCGGCGGATCGGGTCGGCGCCTGGCCGGGACGCGCCTTCGCCCTCATCCCTGAACGCCGCTGGACCCACCTACCCCATGGCCGACGACCACAGCCCTCCCCCGCGCGACTACCGCGACACCGTCTTCCTGCCGCAGACGCCCTTTCCCATGCGCGCGGGCCTGCCCAAGCTGGAGCCAAAGATCCTCGAGGACTGGGCGGCGCAGGACCTGTACGGCGCGATGCGGAGCGCGCGCCAGGCAACAGGCGCTGGGCTGTTCGTGCTTCACGACGGGCCGCCGTACGCCAATGGCGCCATCCACATCGGCCATGCGCTGAATAAGCTGTTGAAGGACTTCGTAGTCCGTTCGCAATTCGCCCTTGGGAAGGACGTCGATTACGTCCCTGGCTGGGACTGCCACGGCCTGCCGATCGAGTGGAAGATCGAGGAGGAGTTCCGCGCCAAGGGGCGGCGCAAGGACGAGGTCTCCAAGGCCGAGTTCCGCGCGCGCTGCCGCACCTACGCCGCCGAATGGATCGACGTGCAACGCGAGCAGTTCAAGCGCCTAGGCGTGCTCGGCGACTGGGACCACCGCTACGCCACCATGGACTACCGCTCCGAGGCGATGATCGTCGCGGAGTTCCACAAGTTCCTGATGAGCGGCCAGCTCTATCGCGGCTCTAAACCGGTGATGTGGAGCCCGGTGGAGCGCACCGCCCTCGCTGACGCCGAGATCGAGTACCACGAGCATTCTTCGCCCATGATCTGGGCCAAGTTCCCCGTCGTGCGCGAGACCCCCACGGCCGGCGCCAAGCCGCTGACCGGCGCATCGGTCGTGATCTGGACGACCACGCCCTGGACCATCCCGGCCAACCGGGCGATCAGCTATGGCCCGGAGATCGCCTACGCCTGCTACCGCATTGAGCAGCTCAAGGGTGGGCTGGACTACGAGCCCTGGGCCAAGACCGGCGATCGGCTGGTGCTGGCGAGCGCGCTGGCCGAGCCGGTCTTCGCCGCCGCGGGCGTGGAGGGCTGGACGCTGGAGCGCCCGGTGCTCGGCGCCGAGCTCGCCGACCTGGTCTGCGCCCATCCCTTGGCCAAGCTGGCTCCCGCTTACGGCTACGACGTACCCATGCTGACTGGCGACCACGTCACCGATGACGCCGGCACGGGCTTCGTCCACACCGCGCCCGGTCATGGGCAGGAGGACTATCTCGTCTGGCTAGCCTCCGGGCGGCGCGAGATCCCCGACACCGTGGACGCCAACGGCGCCTACTTCGACAGCGTGGCCCTGTTCGGCGGCCTGCAGGTCATCGAGTCCGAGGGCAAGAAGGCCGGCAAGTTCGGCCCCGCCAACGGCGCGGTCATGGACCGCCTGATCGAGGCCGGGACCCTGCTGGCGCGCGGGCGGTTGACCCACAGCTATCCGCACTCCTGGCGCTCCAAGGCCCCGGTGATCTACCGTAACACGCCCCAGTGGTTCATCAGGATGGATACGCCGGTCGGGAGTGCGTCCTTCGAGACGCCCGCTTCGCCGACTGCTCAGGATGACGAGGGGATCGGAACCGGCAGCAAACCGCCCAACCTTCGTCATGCTGAGCAG
>CAXTUT010000174.1:0-5288 GCA_964247465.1 uncultured Caulobacteraceae bacterium
GACGCGGAGCGCGGCCGCCGCCCGGGCGGCGTCGGCGATCACCCGGCGGTGACCGCGGTGCACGCCGTCGAAGTTGCCGAGCGCGAGGGCTGCGCCCTTCTGCTCGGGCGCGAGCGCTCGCCAGTCGGAGATCAGATGCAGCGGCAAGACTGAAATCCCCCTCAGCGCCGCCGCGGTTCGCCACGGGGCGCGCGCAGGATCGCCTCGCCCTCCAGCACCGTCTTGCCGGCGACCGAGCAGCGGGTGGTCAGGCGTACGTGGCCGGCCTTCAGGTCGATCTCCGAAATCTCCACGCGGGTCACCACCTCGTCGCCGATGCGCACGGGCCGGCGGAAACTCAGGCTCTGGGAGACGTAGATGGTTCCGGGGCCCGGAAGCTGCTCTCCGAGCAGGGCGGAAATCCAGGCGCCGAGCAGCATGCCGTGCGCCACGCGTCCGCGAAACGGGGAAGTCTCGGCGTAGGCTTCGTCCATGTGCAGCGGATTGCGGTCGCCCGACACGTCGGCGAAGTCGGCGAGATCGGCAGGCGTGACGATGCGGACCTGCTCCGCAGCCTGGCCGACCGTCATCGCCTCGAGCATCAGGCCGGGCGGGGGGGCTTGCGCCATGCAGTCCTCACCATGTTCGGCTCCTCATAGCGCGCGGACCCAGCAGGCGCGAGACCCGGGGTGCAGCGAGATCGCAGGGTTCGCGAACACGCGGGAGCCGAAGTCAGGTCTGAGCGTTAACGTCCACAAGGAGGACTTATTGTCCGGAGGATTACATGCGTAAGGCACTGACAGCAGGCGTCGCGGCGTTCGCATTGGCCGCATCGCTTGGAGCGACAGGCGCGGCTTCGGCCGCTGGCTTCGGCGGCCATGGTGGAGGCGGCGGGTTCCATGGCGGCGGCGGCGGCGGATTCCGCGGTGGTGGCGGCTTCCGAGGTGGTGGCTACGGCGGCTATCGCGGAGGCTACGGCGGGTATCGCGGCGGCTACGGCGGCTATGGTCGCGGCTACGGCTATGGTTACGGCCGTGGATACGGGTATGGTGGTTACGGGTTCTATGGCGCGCTTGCAGGCGTCGCCGTCGGGTCGGCCATCGCCGGTGGATACGGCTACGGCTATCCCTACTACGGTTATGGCTACGGCTATCCCTACTACGGTTACGGCTATGGCTACTGATCGACATACCGTGGCTTCGGCCCGATAGGCCGACACCGACGACGAACCCCTCGCAGCCTTGCTGCGGGGGGTTTTTTGTTCAGCAGCCGCAGGGGGTGAAAGACGTCCATCCATAGGCGGGCTGGGCGACGTAGGCCATCGACGGGAAAGCCGGGTAGCCAGCTTGTCCATACCCGCCGCCCGGGCTCGCCGTCCCGACATCTCCACCCGGGCCATATGGCAGGGTGGGCGTCTCGGCGTAGCCGTTGTACCCGTAGGCGTAAGCGCCCTCGCCTGAGACGATGTAGCCGCTGCGCTGCGCCTGAGGCTCGAAGCCGTAGCCGCCGCCGTAGCCACCCTCTGCGAAGGCTCGCGGATCATAGCCGCCTTCGCCGCCGTAGCCGTATCCTTGCCCGGCGTCGTCCTCGCCATAGCCCCCAAAGCCGCCCGCGCCATAACGAACCCTGCGGTCGTATCCGAGGCCGGGTCCGAACCGGCCTTCCCGAAGATCGCCGAACCGCCGGTCGCCCCGATAGCCGCCGCCGGCCACGAAGCCGTTATAGACGCCGCCCCGTCCCGAGAGGCCGCTCACCGTGACGCCGCTGCGGCCGCCGGACCGCAGGGCGCTGTGCGCCGACGCGTGCACGCTGGCCCCACCCATGCCGCCGGCCTGGGCCGCAGACGCCAGCAAGCTCGCGCCGATCAAGACTGCTGCGCGCATGAGCGATCTCCTCTTCCGTGTCCGTGACCTCGGACCCTCGCCGCGATGGTTAAGGCCCGCATGACCGGTGCACCCTTCGCCCGCCGCTGACGCGCACTTTCAACCGGTCGGGGAAATCGGAACGGATTGAAAACGCCGCCGATCGAACCATCTCTCGTCAGTGGAGATCGACGCATGCCGCTTTCGGGTGCGGCGGTCTCAGCAAAGTCGCTTGTACGAGGACTTTAGCCATGACGACCCGGACACTCGTGTTCGACAGCCCGTTCCTGCTCGGCTTCGAGCCTACCCGCGCCTTGATCGAGCGGGCGGCGAAGGCGGCGAGCGAGGGATATCCGCCCTATAACGTGGAGCAGATATCGGGCGACCGCGTGCGGATCACCATGGCCGTGGCGGGCTTCTCGCCCGACCAGCTGCAGGTGGTGGTCGAAGACAACCAGCTCCTGGTGACGGGCCGGCGCGAGGCCGAGGGCAAGGAAGGCTCCGCCTACCTGCACCGCGGCATCGCGGCGCGAAGCTTCCAGCGCACCTTCGTCCTGGCCGAAGGCATGGAGGTCGAAGGCGCAGTCCTGGAGCACGGACTGCTGCATCTGGACGTCTTCCGCCCGGAGCCGGAGCGGTCGGTCAAGCACATCCCCATCCGCACGGTCGGCTAAACCGGTGGTCCCTGCGGACGTTCACACATTCAAGGAGGCGGTCGATGACGACGCATTCGCTAACCAATGAAGCCTTCGCCGCACTCGGCGCGCCGAACCTGGTCTACGTCAGGCCGGTGAAGGCCGAAGACATACTGGCCCTTACGCCCGTTCAGGCGCGCTACGGCGCGAACCTGTCCCCAGACCATATCCTCTACGCCGTTCATGGCGCCGACGGCGCAAGGTTGGCCGTCCTCACAGATCGCGACTCCGCCTATGCCGCAGCGCTCGCCAACGAACTCGCGCCGGTGTCGGTCCACTGAGTATGTAGCGCTCGCCGCCTAGGCGGCGGACGTCGAGGCGTCCTGGGACAGCAGCGCCGATATGGCGTCGGCGGTCCGGGCCTGGCGCAGGTGCTCGCGCAAGTCCGCCCGCCGCAACGCCCGCGACGCCCTGGCCAGGGCCCGGAGGTGCTCCACGCCCGCCCCTTCGGGCGCGAACAGGGCCAGCATGAGATCCACCGGCTGGCCGTCCACCGCATCGAACGCCACCGGCGTGTCGAGCCGCACGAACACCGCCCGGAGCTCGGTCAAGCCCGGGACGCGCGCGTGCGGCAGGGCGACGCCGCGGCCGACGCCGGTGGAGCCTTCAGCCTCACGCGCGAGCAGCAGGTCGAGCACGTCGGCCGCCGGCCTGTGGAGCACCCGCCCAGCCGTCTCGGACAGGACGGCGAGCGCCTGGCGCTTGCTGTCCGCCCCGAGCCTGAGCGCGATCGCGCCCTGACCGAGCCACTGGCCGATGTCCATCACAGTGGTGTTCCCGCTCGCTCGCGATGATAGCGGCGCGGCCGGGCAGGCGCATATCACATCCTCGCGCGTGCGGACGAGCCGGCGGGGACGACGGGCGTCCGCTCCGGGTCCAGCCAGCCGATGTTGCCATCCTCGCGGCGGTACACCACCGACAGGCCGCCATGCGCGGCGTTGCGGAACAGCACCACCGGCGAGCCCGACAGATCGAGCTCCATCACCGCCATGGAAACGGTCTGGGTCTTCATCGCGGCCTGCGCCTCGGCGATGATCATGGCCGCCGGCGCGCCGCTCCCGGAGCCGCTTTCCGCGCTCCAGTCCTCGTCCGACTCCGTCTCGTCTTCAGGCGCGCGCAGCACGACCAGCGAGGTCATCTCCGGATCGCCTTTGACGCTGGCGCTGGCGTGATGGTTCACCAGCCTTCGCTTGTAGCGGCGGATGCGGGTCTCCAACTTGGTCAGGCCGGCGTCGAAGGCGGCGTGAGCGTCGCCGCCGGAGCCCCGCACGACCAGCTGCTGGCCGGTGGCGAGCAGCACCATGACGTCCACGCAGAAGCCGTGACCGTCGCGGCCCACCGTCACCTCGGCGCTGCCGCCCCGCTCGAAATACTTGCCGACGCCGGCGACCAACTCGTCGGAGATACGGGTTCGCAGGGCGTCACCCACTGCGACGTGGCGCCCAGAGACCGTCACGGTCATGCCGGCGGGGATCGAGGAAGCGTTGTTCAAGGCCATTCGCGTCCGTCCGTAAACTGAGGTCTGCGGCGCGGGCGGCGGCTTCGTCGCCCCGCACGCCAGACCAACGTTTCGCAGGCGCTGGGGTTCTCCCCGGCCTAGCCGCTGATCGCGTGGCGGCGCCGCTCGACGGAGGAGGGGATGCGCATGGCCTCGCGGTACTTGGCCACGGTGCGGCGCGCGATCTCCACGCCGGTCTCCTTCAGGATCTCCACGATGCGGTCGTCTGACAGCACGCCGTCCCGGTCGAGTTCGGCGTCGATCAGGCCGCGGATGCGATGGCGGACCGCTTCGGCCGAATGCGCCTCGCCCCCGTCTGACGCCGCCAGCGAGGAGGTGAAGAAGAACTTCATCTCGAACACGCCGCGCGGGGTGGCGAGATACTTGTTGGAGGTCACGCGGCTGACGGTGGACTCGTGCATGCCGATGGCGTCGGCGACCGTCTTCAGGTTCAGCGGCCGCAGGTGCTCTACGCCGAGCGCCAGGAAGGCGTCCTGCTGGCGCACGATCTCGCTGGAGACCTTCAGGATGGTGCGCACCCGCTGGTCCAGGCTCTTGACCAGCCAGTTGGCCTGGGCGTGGCAGTCGGCGACGAAGGTGCGCTCCGCCTCGCTGCGCACCCCGGCCGACACCCGGGCATGGTAGCGGCGGTCGACGAGCACGCGCGGCAGGGTGTCGGCGTTCAGCTCCACACGCCACAGGCCGAGCCCGTCGGCGCGCACGAAGACGTCGGGCGTCACCACCTGCACCGGCTCGCAGCCGAAGGCGGAGCCCGGACGCGGGGTGAGCGCACGCACCTCGGCCATCATGTCGCGCAGGTCCTCCTCGTCCACGCCGCAGGCCCTGCGCAGAGCCGCGACGTCGCGGCGCGCTAAAAGCGCCAGATTGTCCATCAGCGCCAGCATGGCGGGATCGAGCCGGTCGCGCTCGCGCAGCTGCAGGCACAGACATTCGCGTACGTCGCGGGCGTAGACGCCGCAGGGATCAAGCCCCTGCAGCCGGTGCAGGACCGCCTCGACCCGCGCGGTGTCGCAGCCCAGGCGCTCGGCGATGTCGGCGCAGTCGGCGCGCAGGTAGCCGCCTTCGTCCACCGCATCGGTCAGCACGGCGGCGATGGCGGCGTCCGCGGCAGCCAGGGCCAGGAGCGCGATCTGCGCGTGCAGGTGCTCGTGCAGCGTGACGTCGCGGCTCAGGCTGGCGGCGAAGTCGTCCGCCCCGCCGTCGGGCGCCGCCGCCGTCGCGGTCCTGGAGCCC
>CAXTUT010000175.1:0-5258 GCA_964247465.1 uncultured Caulobacteraceae bacterium
GCGCGCCGGAGTCCCCCTCGCCCGCGACGCGGATGCGCGTGCCATCGTCCACGCCCGGCGGCACGCGCGGCGATCTCTACATCTTCGTCTCGGTCAAGCCGCACGAGCTGTTCGAGCGCGACGGGCTGGACCTGCACTGTCACGTGCCCGTACCCATGTGCACGGCCGCGCTCGGCGGCGAGATCTCGGCGCCCTGCCTGACCGCAGGGCCCAAGATCGGCGACGATGACGGCCGCGTGAAGGTCAAGGTGCCCGAGGGCGCGCAGACCGGGCGCAGCACTCGGCTGAAGGGCCTGGGCATGCCGGCGCTTCGCGGACGCGAACGCGGCGATCTGGTGGTGGAGTTCTACGTCGAGACGCCGACCCATCTGACCGGACGCCAGAAGGAGCTGATGCGCGAGCTGGCGGAAAGCTGCGCCAGCCCCGCCACCGCCGATCGCCATCACCCCCGCCATGCCGGCTTCTTCACCAAGGCCCGCCGCTTCTGGGGCGAGCTGACCCGGGCCGAGGAAAGCCGGGCGTAAGACTTTGAGCCTATGAGAGCGGCGACGGCTGGCGTCCGACGCTGCGGCTGTCCGGTTTGGCGGGGCAAGGGTGCGCACATCGGCTTGGGCTTCATCGACGCCGCGCTCGGCTGATCCGGTCGTGATCTGCGGCTTGATCCTGGCCGCGATCATCGCCTGGGTTCAGCCCTTCGACCTGGCCTTCGACGCCGCCACCCGAGGCGTGCCCGCGCTCAGGGCCGTCGCCATCGTCGCACTGGCCGCGATCGGCGCCGAAGCGGCCCGTCGGGTCGGTTTGCACGTTCATTCCCGCGGCCAGCGCGGCGTGATCGGGGTTCCTGTCCTGGTCGCCATGAGCGTGGCTCTGGCCTGCGCGGGCGTGGACTGGGCGTTCCGTCCGGTACTGCATTTGAGCTACGTGCAGGTCATCGCAACGCCGCTGTGGCTGCGCACGATTGCGTTCATGATGCGCGCCTTCAACGAGAACATCATCTACCGTCTGTTCCTGGGCTCGAGCCTGGCCTGGGTCTTCGGTCGCGTCTGGAAGACGGCTCAGGGGGCGCCGAGCCAAGCGGCCTTCTGCTGCGCCTTCGCGCTATCGCAGGGGCTGAACGTGTGGATCAACGTCACGTCTCAGGCGCCGGTCACCGCCTTGTCGCTGCTGCATGATGGGCTGCGCTACGTCGTACCAGGGCTGGTGTGGAGCTGGCTCTACTGGCGGCGGGGCTTCCAGGCCAACGAGGTCGCCTCCACCAGCGTCCACCTGCTCTTCCAGCCGCTCGTCGGCCTGCTGCTGGCGACCTGACGCCAGCATGGCGCAGCCGGTCTTGCGCGGGTAAACATCCGACGATGAGCGGACCCGTCGTGAAGATAGCCGTCGCCGGCGCCCTCGGCCGCATGGGCGGCGCCCTGGCCACGCTGGCTGCCACACGAAGCGACGTCGCGCTCTGCGCCCGGTTCGACCGGCCTGACGCCGAGGGCGAAGACCTGGTCACCCGCGACGCCGCGCTGCAGGCGGCCAACGTCGTGGTCGACTTCACCAGCGCTGCGGCCTCCACCCTCCTGGCGTCGGTGTGCGCGGAGCGCGGCGGCCCGGCGCTGGTGGTCGGCTCCACGGGCTTCAGCGCGGAGCAGGACACCGAGATAGGCCGCGCGGCCGAACGGATCGCCATCGTTCGCGCCGGCAACTTCTCGCTCGGCGTCAACCTGCTCTTGGGCTTGGTGCGCCAGGCCGCCCGGGCGTTGCCGCCGCGCGATTACGACATCGAGGTCCTGGAGGCGCACCATCGCCGTAAGCTCGACGCGCCGTCCGGCACCGCGCTGATGCTGGGCGAGGCGGCGGCGCAGGGGCGCGGCGTGGCGCTGGACGCGGCGGCCGAGCGGGCGCGCGATGGCTTGATTGGCCCGCGCGCAGACGGCGCCATCGGCTTCGCCTCCCTGCGCGGCGGCGGGATCGTGGGCGAGCACAGCGTGCTGTTCGCAGCCGAGGACGAGATCATCACCCTGTCCCATTCCGCGCGGGACCGCAGCCTGTTCGCCCGCGGCGCCCTGGAAGCGGCGGCGTGGGTCGCCGGTCGGCCGCCGGGGCTCTACGACATGCAGGATGTGCTGGGGTTGAAGTAGTCGCCGAGCGCACCCTGCGTGCTTGAAGAGAGGCTCTCGGCGAAAGCCTTTTCCTCCTCCTGCGGAGCGGCGAAGCCGCGTCTCGAAGGACGCAGGACCGCGTTCAGCCTTCCTTGAAGGGCGAGAACTCCGCTTCCAGGTAGGCCATCTCGCCTTCCACCTCCGCCCGCTCCTGCTCCAGATAGCGCGACACGGGCGTGCGAAGCGCCGGGTCGGCGATCCAGTGGGCGGAGTAGACGGGCGTGGGCAGATAGCCGCGCGCGATCTTGTGCTGGCCCTGCGCGCCGGCCTCCACGCGCTTGAAGCCGCGCAGGATCGCCTGCTCGATGGCCTGGTAGTAGCAGAGCTCGAAATGCAGGAACGGCACCTGCTCGATGGCACCCCAGTTGCGGCCGAACAGGGTGTCGCGGCCCATCAGGTTCAGCGCTCCGGCGATCCAGCGGCCGGCCGGCCGGTGCGCCATCACCAGCAGCACGCGGTCGGCCATGCGCTCATTCAGCAGCGAGAAGAAACGGCGGTTCAGGTAGGGACGGCCCCACTTGCGCTGGCCGGTGTCCATGTAGAACTCGAAGAAGGCGTCCCAATGCTCTTCGCGCAGGTCCGAGCCGGTCAGCGCCGCGAACTCCAGGCCGTCGGCCGCGTCGCGTCGCTCGCGCCGAATGGTCTTGCGCCGGCCGGACGACAGGGCGGCCAGGAAGTCGTCGAAGGTGGCGTAGCCCGCGTTCAGCCAGTGGTACTGCTGGTCCTGGCGCAGCAGCAGGCCGTCCTCGCCCATGCGCCGCCACTCCGCCTCCAGCGGGAAGGTGATGTGGAGCGAGGAGGCCTGGGCCTGCTCACACACCGCGCGCGCGCCGGCCAGCAGCACGTCCTGTACGGCCTCGCGGTCGGCGCCCTCGCGTACGATCAGGCGCGGTCCGGTCGCCGGCGTGAAGGGCACCGCGCACTGCAGCTTGGGATAGTAGCGGCCGCCGGCGCGCATGTAGGCCTGGGCCCAGGCGTGGTCGAAGACGTACTCGC
Organism: uncultured Caulobacteraceae bacterium; assembly: GCA_964247465.1. Taxonomy (GTDB): domain Bacteria; phylum Pseudomonadota; class Alphaproteobacteria; order Caulobacterales; family Caulobacteraceae; genus CAHJWH01. The sequence continues at coordinate 3,144 of CAXTUT010000175.1, forward strand.
CCTGGCTGTGCGACTTGACGTAAAGCGGCATGACGCCGACCACCCGTCCCGCCCCGTCCTGGACGCTGAGGTGGCGGGGCAGCCAGCCGGCGCGCGCGCCGACAGAGCCGCTCTCCTCCAAGATGTCCAGGAAGTCGAAGCTGGTGAAAGGGTTGACGGCGTAGTCGGGCGCGGCGTTGCACCCGTCCCAGGCCTCGCGGCCGATGTCCGCGATCGCGGGATGGACGCGGACCTCAGCCGCGGGCGCGCCGCTCACCGGGGGGCGGGCTCCACGCCGCTCACGCCGCAAGCTCCACCACCGCATCGACCTCCACCGCGAAGTTGCGCGGCAGGCGGTAGACGCCGACCGCGGCGCGGGCGTGGCGGCCCGCCTCGCCGAACACCTCCACCATCAGGTCCGAACAGCCGTTGATCACCGCAGGGATGTCGAAGAAGTCCGGCCCCGCCTGCACGAAGCCGCCGAGCTTGACGATCCGCACCACCTTGTCGAGGTCGCCCGTCGCCGCCTTCATCTGCGCGATCAGGTTCACCCCGCACAGCCGCGCGGCGCGCTGCGCGGTCGCCAGATCGATCTCGGCGCCGACCACGCCGGTGATGCCGCCGTCCTCGCCAAGCGACACCTGGCCGGAGATGTGGAGCAAGTCGCCGACCCGCACGAAAGGCACGTAGTTGGCGATTGGAGCCACGGGCGCCGGCAGAACGACGCCGAGCTCACCCAGCTTCGCCTCGATCTTGGACATGGGCGCTCCTCTTGGTTCCAGCTCATAGACGGGCGTAGGGTCTGGAGCTAATAGAAGCCGAAAATGGGCTGCCCAGACGGTCGGTGATCGGCGTCGTCCACAAGCATCTGTGCCTTGCGCAGCAAGGGTTTGCAAGGTCGGCGGCCCTGAGGGGGCAGGCCCGGCTGCAGCCTGCAGCAGGCCCGAGTTCTTCCGATGTTCCGTTTGGGGTACTGTGGAGTCAAATGGAGGGGCTGGAACGCTCGCGCTCTGGCCGCGGCGGAACGACCGGCCAACCCCGGCCGGAGGCGGCGGAGTTGACCGGTCGGCGGCACGTTCAGTTCGCCCAGACCTGGTTTAAGACCTTGGCCGCCAGCGCCGCCTTGTCCTGGGCGAGAAAGCGCCCGTAGTGCTGCAGGCCGGTGAACTTGACGGCGTAGCGGTGCTTCATCGCCGCTGCCTGGAAGCGCCGGTAGTCGGTCGAGCCGGCGATGATCCGGGTGCGAACCCACTCCAGAATGGTCTCCTGTTCGGCCACGGATCGCTCGCCAAAATCGTCGGGCAGGTGCCAGGCCAGCCGGCGCATCTCGGCCGAGGAAATGCCCGCCACGGCATGGCCTTTGATCGCTCGGGAACGGTGCGGCAGGCCTTCCTTAAGGGAGCCTGTCGGCAGCGAGTAGTGCTCCTCGATGACGCCCAGCTGCCTCAAGCTGTCCGCCGTCGCGGGCGCCTTCCGGCCCGTCTGCCAGCTCCGCAAGGTCGAGAGTTCGACCTGCTCGCCCGCCCTGTCTAGCACGCGACGCAGGTGCGCCGCCGTGTGCCCGCGCTCCCGCATCGTGGCGTCCAGCGTCTGGCTGAAGAGGGAGGCGTCCTCGTCGTTCGCAGGCGACGTTCCGGCCTTCACTTTACCCGATGAAAGCGGAACGACAGCCGGCTGCGAAGCCGGTTCGGAGGTGCGGGTCGCCGTGGAGTTCCGCCGCTTCGAGCCGGCCGCCTTCCGTGGCCCAGGCTTGGCCAGGTCGGCCGCCAACGCCAGGAAAATGGGCCGCAGCGCCGTGTTGGCCGACGCAAGATCCTCTGAGCGGATGCCGCAACCTTCGCTGACCCGGTGCCAGTTCACCCCTCGCCCTTGCAGCGGGACAGGACCGCCGACGCTGCGCAGGGATAGTGCCCACTGGGGTGGTGGAATTCGCTGAGCGAGCCGGCGCGCGGAGCCTTCACGTAGCGATAGTCGCGGCGGCTCGCGGCGAGCCGGCGCGCGGAGCCTTCACGTAGCGATAGTCGCGGCGGCGCGCGGCGGTTGGGATGGTCACCGGGGTTCTTTCGGTCAAGCTTGAGCTCGCGACAGACCAACCCTGGCCGGAGAGCCTCCGATGACCGACGACACCATGCACCT
>CAXTUT010000176.1:0-4226 GCA_964247465.1 uncultured Caulobacteraceae bacterium
ACGCCGCCGCCATGCGCTACACCGAGTGCAAGCTCACCCCCGCAGCCGCCCTCCTCCTCGAAGGGCTGGACGAGGACGCGGTGGACTTCCGCCCTACCTACGACGGGGAGGACAGCGAGCCGGTGGTGCTGCCGGCCGCCTACCCCAACCTGCTGGCCAACGGCGCCAGCGGGATCGCGGTCGGCATGGCCACCTCCATCGCCCCTCACAATGCGGTAGAGCTGATCGACGCCTGCCTGGTCCTGCTCCAGCGCCCCGAAGCCACCACGGCCGACCTGATGGAACGCGTCCCCGGCCCCGACTTCCCCACCGGCGGCGTGATCGTGGAGACCCCCGCGTCCCTGCTCGAGACCTACACCACCGGTCGGGGCGGCGTCCGCGTTCGGGCCCGCTGGCACAAGGAGGACGCCGGCAAGGGCGCCTACCGCATCATCGTCACCGAGATGCCCTATCAGGTCCCCAAGTCCCGTCTGGTCGAAGCCCTGGCCAGCCTGATCGAGCTGAAGAAGGCCCCCCTGCTCGGCGACGTCCGCGACGAATCGGCGGAGGACATCCGCCTGGTCATCGAGCCCAAGACCCGCGCCATCGAACCCGACCACCTGATGGAGAGCCTGTTCCGCCTTTGCGACCTGGAGGTCCGCTTCCCGGTCAACATGAACATGCTGGACCACACCGGCACCCCCCGCGTCCTGGGCCTGAAGCCCGCCCTCCAGGCCTTCCTGGACCACCGGCGGGAGGTCGACGGACGGCGCGCCCGCTTCCGCCTTGGCAAGATCGACGCGCGCCTGCACATCCTGGACGGCCTGCTGATCGTCTATCTTGATCTGGACGAGGTGATCCGCATCGTCCGCTTCGAGGACGCGCCCAAGTCCGCCCTGATCGCCCGCTTCGATCTCTCCGGCCTCCAGGCCGAGGCCATCCTGAACACCCGCCTGCGCTCCCTGGCGAGGCTTGAGGAGATGGAGCTCCGGCGCGAGCACGAGGCCCTGACCAAGGAGCGCGCCGAGCTGGCCGACCTGCTCGCGTCGGACCGCAAGCAGTGGAACAAGGTCGGGCGGGATCTCCGCCGCGTCCGCGACATCCTGGGCCGCGAGCCCTTCGGCCGCAGGCGCTCCACCTTCGCCACCGCCCCCGCCGACGCCGACCTCCCCACGGCCGACGCCTACATCGTGCGCGAGCCCATCACCGTGATCCTGTCGGAGCGCGGCTGGATCCGCGCCGCCAAGGGCGCCGTGGCGGACCCGAGCGAGCTGAAGTTCAAGGAGGGCGACCGCCTCGCCTTCCTGGTCCCGGCCGAGACCACCGACCGCCTGCTGATCCTGGCCACCGACGGCCGCTTCTTCACGCTGGCTTGCGACAAGCTCCCCTCCGCCCGCGGCCAGGGCGAGCCCCTGCGCCTGATGCTGGACGTGGACGACCGCGTGAAGATCACGGCCGTCTTCCCCCACAAGCCGGGCAGGAAGCGCGTGCTGGCCTCATCCCTCGGCTACGGCTTCCTGCTGGACGAGGCCGACGCGCTCGCCAACCGCCGGGCCGGCAAGGCGGTGCTGAACGTGGGCGAGGACGGCGGAGAGGCCCGCATCTGCCTGCCCATGGAGGGCGACCACTTGGCGGTGATCGGCGACAACGGCAAGCTGCTGGTCTTCCCCTTGTCCGAACTGCCGCAGATGCCCCGAGGCAAAGGCGTCCGCCTGCAGAGCTACCGCGAAGGCGGCCTGCGCGACGCCCTGACCTTCGATCTGGAGGCCGGCCTCACCTGGATCGACAGCGCCGGCCGCAAGCGCGAATGGAAGGACTGGCGAGACTGGCTCGCCCGCCGCTCCACCGCCGGCAAACTCGCCCCCCGCGGCTTCCCGAGCAACAAGCGGTTCCGGCCGGGGTGAGGCCGCTTCCTACATGGCCCAGACCGCCCTTGTAGTGGGACGAGCGGGATCGTCGGTGGGCGGCGGCGGAGCGATCCTGGCGAAGGGTGGCGGGTCTATAGGCTGGCGCGGCGGCGCTGCAGCCCGGCCGGCGTGACGTCAATGGCCGCCGGCGACAGGCGCCATCAAGGATAGCGTTGCCTTACCACGGTCGCCTGAGTGGTGAACGCGCTTGGTCGCTTGGTTGCCGCACTTCGCCCGCGGATCTGGACAGACCGCTGATCAAGCCTCGCCCTCGCCGAGCTGGGCGGCCAGGAGGCGTTTGGCGCGGTGGATGCGCATTTCGACGGCTTTGGGCGTCGCGCCCAGCGCTGTGGCCGCCGCCTGGTGGCTGAGGCCGCCGAGCGCTGTGAGCAGCAGGGCGTCCTTGTAGAGGGACGGCAGCTGAGCGATCGCTTGGTCGAGGCGCTCCAACCGCGCCGCCTGGCCGCCGATCGCGCCCGGATCGCGAGCGATGGGCTCCGGCCCGGCCTGGTCACGGGCGAAGGCGGCCAGCACCTTGCGGCGCACGGTGCGCCGGCGGCAGAAGTCGCGGCATTTGTTCAGCGTGATGGCGCTCAGCCAGGCGGCGAAGGAGCGGCGCTCGTCGAAGCGGCGCAGGCCGAGCCAGGCGGCGGCGAAGGCGTCCTGCACCAGGTCGTAGGCGTCCTCCGCATCGCCGACGTAGCGCCGGCAGAAGCCGTAGGCCCTGGCCTTATGGCGGCCGACCAGCGCGTCGAAGGCGCGGCGGTCGCCGGCCTTGGCCCGCATCGCCAGGCTCTCGTCTCCCAGGCTCTCGTCTCCCAGGCTCTCGGCCTCCAAGCTCTCGAGACCCAGGCTCTTGGGACCCAGGCTCTTGGGATCCAGGCTCTCGTCGTTTTTCTTCACGCCGCGTGCGGCTTGAGGGCGGCGTCCACCAGCGCGTCGAAGCGGCGCGCCTGCGCCGGCGTCATGACCGCGCGCATGGCCAGCACGTGCTTGATCGTATCCTCCTGCAGCGCGCCCATGGCGTGGTGAAAGCGTGCGATGGCCTGCTGGGCGCGCGGGCCGTAGACGTGGTCGGTGGCGATGGCGTCGGCCAAGTCTGCGTTGGCGGCGCGCATCTCGGTCTCCAGGCTGTGGCGCTGGGCGGCGAAGTCGCCTTCCAGAGCTTCGATCCTTAGGGTCTGAGCGGGGCTGAGCGGCAGGGCGCGGTGAACGAGCGCGTCCAGCCCCGTCGGCGCGCGCGCCTGGTCAAGCCCGATGCGCACGCCGACCCATCCGCCGGCGCCCGCGACGAAAGCCGTCAGCAAGACGATCAGGACGGCGACGCGGATCAGCCGGCTCAAGGCCGGGGGCCGATCAGGCTGGAGGGCGCCAGCTCGGCCGCGACCGATGAGAGCTGCATGATCCCTGCGGGCAGGCGGGCGGGTCGGCCAAGTTCGACCCCGACCGTGACGCTCACGAGCAGGGTCGCGGCGACGACGGCGAGCTGCAGCCGTGCGGTCACGCGCCCCACCCGGGCAAGCCGGTGCGCGGCCTCGACCCTGGACCACACCCCGGGCTCCAGCGCCGCCAGCGAGACGTCCGGTCCGATCTCGGCAAGCCTGGTCAGATCGCTTTCCAGCATGGGTCCGCCTCCTGGAGTTCAATCCCGTTACGCACCGACGCCGCTAATCCTTCAAGGGCGACGCCGCGCACCGGCGGAGGGTTGGCGGCGGCCCGTGCGTAATTGGGGCGAGATGGGCGGTCGCTGGATGCGGGCGGCTGGACCGACAGGACGGCGATGCGATCAGGCGCAGGCATGGACAGGAGCAGGCCCCGCGCGCGCGGGTCTGCAGGGTCGTGGCGGCCGATCGCGGCCGTGGGCCTTTTGCTGTCGCTCGGCGCCTGCGCCACCGCGCCTCCCGAGCAGGAGGCCGCCGGGATCGACGCCCTGCTGCGCGCGCGCGGCGCGACCGCCCCGGGATGGGACCGCAGCGACGCCGCCGACCCGATGGTGAAGGCCTGGCTCGCCGACCCGATGACGGTGGATCGCGCCGTCCGGATGGCCATGCTCCGCAGCCCGCGGCTGCAGGAGCAGTACGGCCGGCTGGGGCTCGCCCAGGCGGACATCTTGGATGCGGTCCAGATCGCCAATCCCCGCGTCAGCCTCGCCGACCTGTCCCAGCTTGGCGGGGGCGGGGCGCAGACCGAGTACGGCCTCGCCGCGCCGCTCGTCGACCTGCTGGTCTCGCCGGCCCGCGTGCGCCTGGCCCGGCTGGATCACGAGCGCGCCCGCGACCAGATCGCCTCCGCCATCCTGGCCGTCAGCCTGGACGTCGAGGCGGCCTGGTACCGCTGCGT
>CAXTUT010000176.1:4236-5207 GCA_964247465.1 uncultured Caulobacteraceae bacterium
GGTGGCCGACATGCGCGCCGCGGTGGCGGACGCGTTCAAGACGTCGGCGGACTTGGCGCAGCGCTACTTCGACGCCGGCAACCTGACCGAACTGCAACTGAGCCGCGAGAAGGCGGCGGCGAGCGGCGCGCGCATCGCGGCGGTCCAGGCCGCGGTGGCGGCGCGCCTGTCCCGGCTGGACCTCGACGCCGCCATCGGACTGACCGGCCCTGACGTGGACTGGAAGACGTCGGGCGCACTGCCGCTTCCGGTCGCCAAGGAGGACGATCCCGCCGAGCTGCACAGGATGGCGAGCCGGAACAACCTCGATCTGCTGGCCGCGCGGAAGGAGGCCGCGATCAGCGGACAGGCGGCCGATCTCGCCCGCAGGTTCCGGCTGCTGGGCGGCGCGAGCGTGGGCTACTACTACGAGAAAGACGTGAAGCAGGACCATTCCACCATCCGCGGGCCTACGCTCGAGCTCGAGCTGCCGATCTTCAACCAGGGCCAGGCCCGCGTCGCCCGCGCCGACGCTCAGCTCCAGCTCGCTCGCGCGCACCTGGCCGAGCTCGAGCTGAACACCAGCGAGGGCGTCGACCTAGCGGAGGAGCGGGTGCGCGCGCTGAGCGAGGTGGTGCGGCTGTACCGCGACGCCCTGATCCCCGAGCGCGAGAGCGTCACCGCCCGAAGCCAGGAAGAGCAGACCTTCATGCTCATCGGCGTCTTCGAGGTCATCCAGACCAAGGCCCAGCAGTACGACGCCTATCGGGGATATCTGGAGGCGGTGCGCGACTACTGGCTCGCGCGGGTCGATCTGATGCGCGTCGTGGGCGCGCGGCTGCCCAGCGACAAGGACGTCTCAGCGACCACGCCGACGGCGAGCGATCTCCTCGCCGCGCCTGCCACGCCCAAACCGTCGAACCTCGGCGATCCTCCAGGAGCTAAGCCATGAGCCTCAGCCGCAGAGACCTGATGCTCGCCTCCGGGACCGC
>CAXTUT010000177.1:0-5148 GCA_964247465.1 uncultured Caulobacteraceae bacterium
CCGGCACACTGCTCGGCCGCTTGCGGGAGACGCCGTGATCGTGACATGGCGGCGGACCCGATGGAGCCTCGCCCATGCCGCGCCGTGTCCTGGTCCTGGGCGCCACGAGCCTGATCGGCCGCCGCCTGCTGGACCAGCCCTGGCCGTCGGCGACATCGGTGGTGGCCCTGAGCCGCCGATCGCCGCCGCCGCAGGAGGGCCCCGCCTCGCTCCGCTGGATCGCCGCCGATCTCGTCGGCCCCGACGTGGCGGCGAGGCTGCCGGCGATCGACGCGGTGGTCAGCCTGTCGCCGGTGTGGCTTTTGCCCCAGGCGCTGCCCGCGTTGCTGGCCACCGGTGCGAAACGGCTGATCGCGGTCTCCTCCACCAGCCGGCTGACCAAGGCGCGCTCGCCCGTGGCGCAGGAGCGGGCGGTGGCCGAGCGGCTGGCGCACGGCGAAGCGGCGGTGATCGCGGCCTGCGACGCCGCCGGCGTCGGCTGGACCCTGCTGCGCCCGACGCTGATCTATGCGGAGGGCGAGGACGGCAACGTCTCGCGCCTGGCCGGGCTGATCTCGCGCTTCGGCGTGCTGCCGCTGGCGGGCCGCGGCGAGGGGCTGCGCCAGCCCGTGCATGCGGGCGACCTGGCGAGGGCGGTGTGGCAGGCGCTGGACACGCCCGTTGCGGTCGGGCGCACCTACGCTATGCCCGGTGGGGAGACGCTGAGCTACCGCGAGATGGCGACCCGCATCTTCGACGCGCTCGGCCGCCGGCCCAGGCTGCTCAGCCTGCCCCCCTGGCTTTGGCGTCTGGGCCTGGCGGCGTCGGCGCCCTGGTTGCCCGGCGCCACTGCGGCCATGGGCGCGCGCATGGGCGAAGACCTGGTCTTCGACGTCACCCCCGCCGCGCGCGACTTCGGCTACGCTCCGCGCCCTTTCCGGCCGGTGTTCCCCAGCCGGTGTTCCCCAGGGCGTCTCGACCGTGAGGATGCCGCCGCTCAGGCGGCGGTGTGGACCGCCAGCTCGTTGCCCGACGGGTCACGGAAGTGAAAGCGGCGGCCACCGGGAAAGGCGAAGATCGGCTTGACCACCTCGGCGCCCGCCGCGCGCACCCGCGCCAGGGTCGCCTCCAGGTCTTCGGCGTACAGCACCACCAGCGCTCCTTTCGGCTGCTCCGCCGCATCCGCGTCGAAGCCGCCGTCCACGCCTTCGGCGAAGCTGGCGTAGGTCGGCCCGTAATCGACGAAGCTCCACCCGAACGCCTCGCGGTAGAAGGCCTGCGTCGCGCCCATGTCGGCGGACGGAAACTCCACGTAGTCGATCTTGCCGTCCTGCCGCATGGCCCCTCTGTTCCCCCATGTTCCCCCTATGTTCATGAATCAAACGGATGGAGTCAAGCCGTTGGCCCCGGCGGCGGCGCGCAGCTTGGTGGAGGAGGCGGCGTTCAGCGGCGCGCGCAGGTAGGTCCATGCCGGCGTGGCCGCATTGGCGAGGCCTGCCGCCTCGCGCGAGGGCTGTCTCCAGCGGGCGTAGCGACGCGCCGCAGGGGCGGATCGGCTCTGCAGAAGGGCGTCCGGCCTCGCCACCACCGCGATCGGCAAGGTCCGCGCGATGTCGGTCCAGCCGCGCCAGCGATGGAAGCTCGCCAAGTTGTCGCCGCCCATGATCCAGACGAACTTCACCCGCGGATAGCGCAGCCGCAGCCGGTTCAGCAGGTCCACGGTGTAGACCACGCCGAGCCGCGTCTCGGCGTCTGAGACGATCATGCGCGGGTTGCATGTGGTCAGGGCGCGGGCGCTCGCCATTCGCTGCGCCAGCGACGCGGTGGCGACCGCGGACTTCAGCGGGTTCTGCGGCGAGACCAGCCAGATCACCCGGTCCAGCCGCATCCGCCGCAGCGCCGTGCGCGCCACATGCAGGTGCCCGTCATGCGCGGGGTTGAAGGAGCCGCCGAACAGCCCCACCCGCATGCCGGGCTCCAGGTGGAAGCCGAGCCTCAGCGCCGCGGGGCTCCCGCCCGGCGCCGGGCGTCGCGCCGGCCCTGCAAACCACATGCGCGCTGCCGCTCAGGGACGCCAGGACGCGTCGGCGGAGGGGGCCGTCTCGTCCCGAGCCGGGCGGATTCGGGCCAGCGCTGCGCGCAGCAGCCCCGTCACGCCCTCGCCCGAGACGCCGGACACCTGCAGCGGCGTGGTCCCGGACGCCGCCGCCAGGGCGTCCAGCCGCTCGGCCCGCAAGGCGGGCTCCAGCGCGTCGACCTTGTTCAGCGCCAGCACCTGGGGCTTTTCCGCCAGGCCCTCGCCGTAGGCTTCCAGCTCGCCCTGGACCTGGCGATAGGCCTGCGCCACGTCGTCCTGTGTCGCGTCGACCAAGTGGATCAGCACCTTGCACCGCTCCACGTGGCCGAGGAACCGGACGCCCAGCCCTGCGCCCTCGGAGGCGCCCTCGATCAGGCCGGGGATGTCGGCGATGACGAAGCGCTCCTGGGTCGACAGGTCCACCACGCCTAGGTTGGGCGTGAGCGTGGTGAACGGATAGTCCGCGATCTTGGGCTTGGCGGCGGACACCGCGGCCAGGAAGGTCGACTTGCCGGCGTTGGGCAGGCCGACCAGGCCTGCGTCGGCGATCAGCTTCAGCCGTAGCCAAAGCCAGCGCTCCTGGCCCACCTGGCCTGGCATGGCGAAGCGCGGCGCCTGGTTGATCGGTCCCTTGAAGTGGATGTTGCCGAAGCCGCCGTTGCCGCCGCGCGCCAGCTGCAACCGCGCGCCCGCCGCGTCCAAATCGGCCACCAGCGTCTCCTGGTCGTCCTCCAGCACCTGGGTGCCGACGGGCACCTTCAGCACCACGTCTTCGCCCGACAGCCCGCTCCGCTGGCGGCCCATGCCGTGGACGCCCGTGCCGGCCTTGAAATGCTGCTGGTAGCGGTAGTCGATCAGGGTGTTCAGCCCCTCCACCGCCTCGATCCACACGTCGCCGCCGCGCCCACCGTCGCCGCCGTCCGGGCCGCCGTATTCGATGAACTTCTCCCGCCGGAACGACACGGCGCCGCCGCCGCCGTCGCCGGAGCGGATGAAGATCTTGCACTGATCGAGGAATTTCATGGCGCGGGTCGAGGACAGGCGGCGGGCTCGGCGGCCGGGCTGCAATCCTTACGCCGGCCGTCCGGCCTGCGCCAGGGCGCAGGGCGCGGCGGCCTGGATCGGGGGCGTCGCTCACACGTTCGCCTCACGTGCTCGACGTCCCCGACCCTCGTGTTACGGCCATGGCTTTCCACACGCGCCTACGCCGGGCGACGGCGGCGCTATGGGCGCGCAGTCCCGACTTCGATCGCGACGGCGCCGACTGCGTCGCCCTGTGTGCGCCATTGGCCGAGCACGGGCTGTTCATCGACGCGCTGCCGCAGGCCTTTGGCGGCGTAGGCCTCTCCACGGGCGAGGCGGGAGCGGATCGGCTGGCGCGCACCCTGATGGCGGTGGGCGGGGCCGACCTGTCCGCTGGGCGCATCTTCGAGGGCCACGTGAACGCGGTGAAGCTCGTGCTGCGCTACGGCGACGCGCACCAGGCGCGGGCGCTGGCTGAGGACGTGCGCGCCGGCGCGGTCTGCGGCGTGTGGAACGCGGAGATCGCGCCGGGCCTCCAGCTCGATGCGACCCCGGTGGACGGGCGCTCCGCCCGGCTGTGCGGCGCCAAGATCTACGCCTCAGGGCTCGGGCTGGTGTCGCGGCCGGTGATCACCGCGCGCACGCCGACAGGCGAGGGCTTGATGCTCGCGCCGCGCCTGGACGGCACGCCGCCGCACGACCTGTCGGGCTGGACCATGCGCGGCATGCGGGCGACCGCCACCGGCACGGTGGACTTCACCGGCGGGGAGATCGGCGTGGATGCGGTCGTCGGCGCGCCCGGCGACTACTACCGTTCGCCTCTGTTCAAGGGCGGCGCCTGGCGCTTCTCGGCGGTGCAGACCGGCGCTGTGCTGCGTATCGTCCAGCTCATGGGCGAGGCGTTGCGTGCGCGTGGGCGCACGGCCGACGCGCACCAGAAGGCCCGGATAGGAACCGCGGCGATGGCGGCGCAGACGGCGGAGCTGTGGGTCGCCCGCGCCGCCATCCTGGCGGAGGACCCGTCGAGCGATCCGGTTGCGGTGGACGCCTACGTCAACCTCACGCGCCTGGCGGTGGAGCGCTCGGCCCTGGAAGTGATCGCCCTGGCCGAGCGCGGGCTGGGCCTGTCCGCCTTCGCCCGTCCGAACCCGGTGGAGCGGGTGGTGCGCGACCTCTCCACGTACCTGCGCCAGCCCTTTCCCGACGGCGCGCTGGAGGATGCGGCGGCCTTCATCGCCGGCCTGGAAGGGCCGCCGCCCTGGTCCGCCGCCGCGGATGTCTCCGCTTGAGCCCCAAGGACGAGAGCCCGAAGAATCAGAGCTTAGCGGTCGGCTACTTCGACGCCCTGTACGCCCGCACGCCCGACCCCTGGGGCCTCGCCACCCGCGACTACGAGCGCGCCAAGTACGAGGACACCGTGGCCGCCCTGGAAGGCCGCCGTTTTCGTCGTGCGGTGGAGGTCGGCTGCGCCATCGGCGAGTTGACGGCGCGGCTGGCGCTGCGATGCGACGACCTGCTGGGCGTGGATATCGCCGAGGCGGCGCTGGCGCAGGCGCGCACGCGCAACGCCGCCACGCCCCACGTCCGCTTCGCCCGCTTGGCGCTGCCGGACGAGGCGCCGCCTGGCCGCTTCGACCTGATCGTGCTGTCGGAAGTGCTCTACTATTTCAGCCGAGCGGACCTGGCGCGGGTGGCGGACTGGGTTTGCGCCGCCCTGGAGCCGGACGGGGTGGTGCTGCTCGCGCATTGGCTGGGCGAGACGCCCGACTATCCGCTCACAGGCGACGAGGCGGTGGAGGCTTTTGTCACGGCCACGACACCGGCGCTGACCACAGACCGGCGCTGGCGGCGTGCGCTCTACCGGCTGGATCGACGCGTCCGCCCCGGCTGATCCGCGCGAGTAGCCGCTCGGCCCGGCCGATCTCGGCGGGCAGCTGTGCGGGCGTGAGGCGATGCGGCGCCAGGCGCGGGCTCTGGCGCTCCACCAGGCTCCAAGCCGCACCGAAGGTGACCTGGCGCAGGGCTGCGGCCAAGGCCCCGGGCGGGAGCGCCAGCCGCGCGGCCAGGGC
>CAXTUT010000178.1:0-5122 GCA_964247465.1 uncultured Caulobacteraceae bacterium
GCCCAGCGCCGTGGCGCAGGCGGCCAGGCTGTCGCGCCCCGACGCCAGGCGCGCGCCGTCAGGCTCGATCACCACGACCGCCCGATCGAACACGTCAGTGGAAGCCTGCGCCGTCTCCTCGCGCCGCTCGTGCGTCCGCAGCGCCTCGACGAGTTCATGGATGCGACCCGTCGCCTGGCGTCGCTGGGCGAGCGCCCAGAGCGTGGCGGCCAGCGCCAGGCTCGTCGCGCCGCCGGCGGCGGCGAAAGCGGCGTCGAAGGCTCCCATCAACGAACTCGTGGCGAAGCGATCCCTCGCGAATCAAGAGACTGGCTTATTCCTATCGGATACGCCCTCCCCATCGGCTCGGTAAACGGGATTTAAACGCCGCGCGCGCCACGGTCCGACTCCGGACATCTCCGCGCCCGTTCATACGCCATGGCCGCCGATCGCATCCTGCACCACTTCCCGCTCGATCCCTTCTCACGTCAGGTCCGCCTGGCCTTGGGCGAGAAGAAGCTCGGCTTCGAGGAGGTGGTGGAGCGCTATTGGGAGCGGCCCGAGGGCCTGTCGGAGCTGAATCCGTCCGGTCTGCCGCCGGTGCTCGTCGAAGGCCAGGGCATGCACCGGGTCGTCGCCTGCGAGCCGCGGGCGATCCTGGAGTATCTGGAGGAGGCGCACGGCGGCTTCCCGCTGATGGCGCGCGACTTATCGGAGCGGGCGGAGGCGCGGCGGCTGCAGGACTGGTTCGACCGCAAGTTCCACAACGAGGTCAACGGCTACCTCCTCTACGAGAAGATGGAGAAGCGGCTGCTGGGCCTCGGCGCTCCAGACCTCGCCGGCATCCGGCGCGGTCGCGAGGCGCTGCGCGCGCACATGGCCTACGTCGACGAGCTGCTGCACGCGCGCGAGTGGCTGGCCGGCCGGCGCATGAGCCTGGGCGACATCGCCGCCGCCGCCCACCTGTCGGTCATCGACTACATCGGCGAAGCGCCCTGGGACGCGTTCAAGAACGTGCGGACCTGGTACATGAAGATCAAGTCGCGCCCGTGCTTCCGGCCGCTGCTGAGCGACCGCATGCCGGGCCTGCCGCCCTCGCCGCACTACCACGACCTGGACTTCTGAGGCTGCGGCCTAGCTCCGCACCGCGGCGAAGCGTGCGATCAGGGCGGCGGTGGAGCGATCGTGGGCGCCCCGCGCGCCGCCCTCCAGCTCGCCAAGGACGCGGGCGGCCAAGGTCTTGCCGAGCTCCACGCCCCACTGGTCGAAGCTGTTGACCCCCCACAGCACCCCCTCCACGAACACCTTGTGCTCGTAGAGCGCGAGCAGCGCGCCCAGGCTGAAGCCGTCCACGCGCGGCAGGACCAGGGTGGTGGTCGCCCGGTCGCCAGGGAAGGCGCGCTGGGGGGCCAGGACGTCGATCTCTTCGGCGGCCATGCCCTTGGCCTGCAGTTCAGATCGTACGTCGGCTTCGGTGCGGCCGATCATCAGCGCCTCCGCCTGGGCGATCCCGTTGGCGAGCAGCTTGGCGTGGAGATCCGGCGGCCCCTCGCCTTGCGCCACAAGGATCAGGTCCACTGGAATGACGTCGGTCCCCTGGTGCAGCAGCTGGAAGAAGGCGTGCTGGCCGTTGGTGCCGGCGTCGCCGAACACTGTCGGGGCGGTGGCGCGGGAAACCCGCACGCCCTGGCGCGTCACGCGCTTGCCGTTGGATTCCATCTCCAGCTGCTGCAGGAAGGCCGGGAGCAGCGTCAGGCGGCGTGCGTAGGGGACGACCGCCCGGACGGGCCGCGCCAGGCCGTTGCGGTTCCATATCTCCGCCAGCGCCATCAGCACCGGCGCGTTGCGCTCCAGCGGCGCTTCGGCGAAGTGGGCGTCCAGGGCGGCGGCGCCGTCCAGCAGAGCCTGGAACACCTCGAAGCCCAGGCCGATGGCGCACGACAGCCCCACCGCCGACCAGAGCGAAAACCGCCCGCCTACCCAATCGGCGAAGGCGAAGACGCGGTCGGGGGGCACGCCGAACGGTCCTGTCTTCTCAGGCGCGGCGGAGACCGCGACCAGGTGGGCCCGCGCCCCCTCGTCGCCTAGAGCATCGATGAGCCAGGCGCGAGCGGCCTGCGCGTTGGCCAGGGTCTCCAGCGTGGTGAAGGTCTTGGAGACGATGACCACCAAGGTCGACGCCGGGTCCAGGCCGTGCAGCGCCGCGGCGATCTCGGCTCCATCCACGTTGGCGGCGAAGCGCAGCGCGACCGGCGCATCCAGGGGACGTAGCGCTTCCCACACCAGTCGCGGACCGAGATCGGAGCCGCCGATGCCGATATGGACGACGGCGCTGAAACGCCGGCCCGTCGCCCCGCGCATCGCGCCTGAGCGCACCGCGTCCGCCAGCGCCTTCATGCGCGCGCGCGTGGCCTGGACCTCGTGCGACACCGCCTCGCCCTTAGCGGCGAAGTTGGCGCCCGGTGGGGCGCGCAGAGCGGGGTGCAGGACCGCGCGGTCCTCGGAGGCGTTGACGGGCGCACCCGCGAACAGCCGGTCGCGGGCGGCCTCCACGCCGGCGGCGCTAGCCAGGGCGAGGCACGCCTGCAGGCCGACTTCGGTCAGCGCCTGCTTGGAGAGATCGAGATGCAGGCCCGCAGCCTCCAGAGTGAGCCGAGCCAGCCGTCCGGGCTCCGCCTCGAACAGGGTTGCGATGGGGGCGCCGGACGCGCGCTCGGCGGCGCGGTCGAAGCCGGCCCAGGCGTCTGCGAGCGCGCCAGCTTCAGGGGCGAAGAAGGGGTCGGGCTGCGTCACGGGGCGCTCCAGGCAAGCCTTGGTCATCTTTCGTTTACCAAACCGGCGGCCAAGTGCACGGCGCGAAACCCGTTCGCCCCCAGCCCGGAGCCGTTCGCCATGTCCTGCGACATCGCGCTTTCCGCCGCCATCCTGCTCGCCGCCTTCCATCCGGGCGCGCAGGGCCGGCCGTCGCTCATCCTGGTCGCCGACGCGCCTGCGGCCGCCGCGGCCGCGCAGAACCCGCTGGCGCGCGAGCCGCTCTACGCTGACATCATCCGCCGGGCCATGGCGCTAAAGACCGAGGTGGCGGGCTACCGCGCCGCGCCGGCCGCCGCGACGACCCTACCGGGCTTCGACGCCTTCAAGACCGACATGGGCGCCTTGTCCACGCTGGATATGCAAGGCCATGTGGACCTCGCAAAGCGAGGCACCGACGGCGACCTGAAATGCATCCTGAAGGGGATCTCCCAGGATCTCCCGCGCAAGCTCGCCGAGCTGGAGCAGGCCGGTACGCCCGATACGCGCGCCGCCGCGCTGCAGGACATGTTCTACCTGCTGCGCGACAACGTGGAGGTCATCACCTCCCCGCCCACGCCGGCGGCCTGACGACGCCGTGGCCAAACGGCGCGCTCAGGGAATATCCTTCTTGGGGATGGCGGCGACCTCGGCAGGCGTCAGCTTGTAGAGGGCAGAGGGGATGCAAGGCTCCGCGATCGAGCCCGGACCCTGCTCGCCGACCTTCACGTCGATGTCGATGGCGTGGCAGATCAGGCCTGCCCCGCCGTAGGGGGTGATGATCAGCCGGGGCTCCGGAAAGGTCAGCTCCTGGCAGCGCTGCGCGAAGTCCAGACGGTAGAAGTCCGACACATTGACCCGGAAGACCACCGACCGATCGCTCAGGGCGTGATTGCCCTGCACCTGCGGGAGGTAGAAGCAGCCCCCCCGGCCGTCGAGCTTGTCCGCCTTGGCGGCGTCGGCGGGTGTCTGCGCCCGCCCTGTGGCGGCTGACGCCAGCAGCGCCAGCGAACATCCTGCCGCAGTCCATCGCCTGTCCATAGCCGTCTCCTGGCGCTCAGCACCGTGCGTCTGAACGGTCAACCCGCCGCGCGGTTCTCCGATCGGAAGCGGGCCGGCCGCAGGCGGCGGCCGATGTCGATCGGCAGGGGCGAGGGCGCGTGGCAGGCAAGGGCCGCGACATGCTCCGCCAGCAGCGGCGCCAGGGTGAAGCCGCGCCCGCCCAGACCGCTCAGCACATAGACGCCGGTCCGCCCCTCCTCGCCCGCAAGAGGCAGGTGGTCCGGGGTCGTGGCGCGCGTGGCGGCGCGGGCGGCAAGGCGGTCTTGCGA
Source organism: uncultured Caulobacteraceae bacterium (assembly GCA_964247465.1). Taxonomy (GTDB): domain Bacteria; phylum Pseudomonadota; class Alphaproteobacteria; order Caulobacterales; family Caulobacteraceae; genus CAHJWH01. The sequence goes on from CAXTUT010000178.1 coordinate 4,101, forward strand.
CAGGGTTTGCACCCGCGCGGCGAGCCGCGGCCGCTGACGGCCCAGGCCGTCGAGATTGGCCGCGCTCTCGTGAGGGCGTACGTCGGCGCCTGCGTCCCCGCGCACATGGCTCGCGCCGAACAGGACGCCCCCTCCGCGGAGGGGAATGGCGTAGCCGCCCCAGGCCGCAGCCGCCGCACCGCCCACGTCCGTCTCGGTGAAGTCGGCCTGACCGCGGATTGGGCGCAGGCCCGGCGAGGCGCAAAGCCGGGCGGTGTCGAAGCCCGCGGCGAGACAGACGGCGTCCGCCTCCACAAGGACGATCCCGGCGGCGTCGCGGCATCGCCAGCCACGGGCGGTCGGCTCCAGGTCCGCGACGTCGCCGGCGATGCGCCGGGCGGGCTCCAGCCACGCGGACAGGATCGCCATGGGCTCCACCACCAAGGCGTCGGCGATCCAGAGGGCGGCGGCCGCCTGTGCGGGCTCGCCCACCCGCCCGGCCGCCTGCGCTCCATCCAGGGTCAGAAGGCCGTCGGGCGGGTAGCCGTCCCAGTCGGCCAGCCGGGTGAAGCGGTCCTTCGCCTGCGGCCCGTCCGCGAGCTGCAGCGCGCCGTCGGCCACCAGCGCCTGCGCCGTCTCACGCCGGTAGGCCGCCACGGCGTAGGCGAAGGCCTGGGCGTGCAGCTCCGCCGCCGGTCCGAAGCCTGCGTCCATCCGAGGGGTGACCAGGGCGGCGGGGTTGCCGGAGGCGCCCGCGCCCGCTTGGCGGGCCTCCACCAGGGTGCAGGCCACGCCCTGACGGTGGAAGGCGCGCACGAGGGACGCCCCGGCGATCCCGCCTCCGACGATGGCGACGTGGCGCGGCGCGGCGCGCGGGATGGGCGGCGGACCTGCGCTCGGCGCCTCCGCCACCAGCCGCTCGCGCTTGGCTTCCGGCAGCTCCGGCAGATTCGCGAAGATCTGCTTCTGCCAGGCCTCGTCCACGATCAGCGCCGGCAGGTCGGGATCGGGAAAGTAGCGGTAGTCATGCGCCTGTTCCTTGG
>CAXTUT010000179.1:0-5119 GCA_964247465.1 uncultured Caulobacteraceae bacterium
GGCCAGGGCTTCGCGGCGGGGGACTACGTCGGCGGCCAGGATCTCGGCTCGATCCTCGAGCGCGACTGCCGCAGCACGCCGCCGCAAGCCGCCCGCATCGGCTTGACATCGAACGAAGGCGGAACATTCTAGCGGCGTGAGCGCCGTTCAGCCCTTCAGCCGGCCTGAGATCACCGCGGTGGTCACCCGCGGAGCCGGGCGGCTCCTGGCGCAGCTCGGCTACGCTCCCCTGCTGGAGGCCTCGTTGCCCAACGGGCGCCGGGCGGACGTCATGGCGCTGGGCCGGCGCGGCGAAATCGCCATCGTGGAGGTCAAGTCGTCGCGCGAGGATTTCCGGGCCGACCAGAAGTGGCGCGATTACCAGCCCTACTGCGACGCCTTCTACTTCGCCGTGGCGCCGGAGTTCCCGCGCGCCGTGCTGCCTGAGGGACCGGGGCTGATCGTGGCCGACGGCTTCGGCGGCGCGATCGTGCAGGAGGCGGCGCTCGCCCCTCTGGCCTCGGCCCGTCGGCGTGCGCTGACCCTGGCCTTCGCGCGGATGGCCGCGGCCCGCAGCTTCGGCCTGTTCGACTGAGGGCGAGCGGGGGTGAGTCACAGGCGCAATCTATGTTGCCGAGAAGCCACAAACTTTCCTAAATCGTTGACAGCGAAGGGTCCGCGCTTAAATACACCGCTGTCGTCGCAGGTGCGAAGGGGTGGGCATGAGCCAGCTGAGGGCGGACGCAAAAGGGCCGACCGGGAGCGCGCGAGCCGCTCCGATGTCGCCATTTCTCGGCGTCTGGCGCTGGCACATCACCATGTTCGCCTCCATCGCCACCCGCGTCACGGGCGTGGCGCTTTACGGCGGCCTGCTCATCATCGCGGGCTGGGCGCTGGCGCTGGCGATGGGGCCGGACGCCTATGCGAGCTATGCCGGCCTGCTGGGATCGCCCTTGGGCCTGCTGGTGCTGTTCGGCGTGACGGTGTCGACCTTCTACCATCTGGCGGCCGGGGTCCGGCACCTCGCCTTCGACAGCGGCAAAGGTTTTCTGCCCTCCACGGCCAACATGACCGCCTGGCTGTGCATCGCGTTCGCGGTCGTCGCTTCGGTTGCGGTGTTCGCCGTCGGCCTGCTGGCGCGGAGCTGAGACATGGTCGAATCCTCCTTCCGAACCCCGCTCTCCCGCGCCCGAGGACTCGGCAGCGCCCACGAAGGCGTCGCACGCTTCATCAGCGAGCGCGCGACCTCGGTCGCGCTGGCGCCGCTGTCGCTATGGGCGGTCTATGCGGGCCTGGCGCTGTCGCGCGGCGGCTATGAGGGGGCGGTCGCCTTCCTGCAGTCGCCGGTCAACGCGGTGCTCGCGGCGCTTACGGTCTTCGTGTCCTGCCTGCACATGAAGATGGGCGTGCAGGTCATCATCGAGGACTACATCCACATGCCGCGCAGCAAGCTGCCGATGCTGCTGTTGAACTCCGGCGTCTGTTGGCTCACCGCCGCGGTCGGCGTCTTCTCCATCCTCAAGGTCGCCCTGCTGGGCGTAGGAACGCATTAGTCATGGCCTCCGCGTACCCCTTCATCGACCATAGCTATGACGTCGTGGTGGTGGGCGCGGGCGGCTCTGGGCTGCGTGCGGCGCTGGGCTGCGCTCAGGCGGGGCTGAAGACGGCCTGCGTGTCCAAGGTCTTCCCCACCCGCTCCCACACCGTGGCGGCGCAGGGCGGCATCTCTGCCTCGCTTGGCAACATGGGCGCCGACGACTGGCGCTGGCACATGTACGACACCGTCAAGGGCTCGGACTGGCTCGGCGACCAGGACGCCATCGAGTATCTGACCCGCAACGCGCCCGAGGCGGTCTACGAGCTGGAGCACTGGGGCGTGCCCTTCTCGCGCACCGACGAGGGCAAGATCTACCAGCGCGCCTTCGGCGGCATGACCAAGAACTTCGGCGAGGGGCCGATCCAGCGCACCTGCGCCGCCGCCGACCGCACCGGCCACGCCATCCTGCACACCCTCTACGGCCAGGCGCTGCGCCGCTCCGTGGAGTTCTTCACCGAGTATTTCGCGCTCGACCTGATCATGGACGAGGAGACCTGCCGCGGCGTCACGGCGTGGAAGCTGGACGACGGCTCCCTGCACCGCTTCTCCGCCCAACAGGTGATCCTGGCCACCGGGGGCTATGGCCGGGCCTATATGTCGTGCACCAGCGCCCACACCTGCACCGGCGACGGCAACGCCATGGTGCTGCGCGCAGGCCTGCCGCTGCAGGACATGGAGTTCGTGCAGTTCCATCCCACCGGCATCTACGGCGCGGGCGTGCTGATCACCGAAGGCGTGCGCGGCGAGGGTGGCTATCTCACCAACTCCGAGGGCGAGCGCTTCATGGAGCGTTACGCGCCCTCCGCCAAGGACCTCGCCTCCCGCGACGTGGTCAGCCGGTCGATGACGGTGGAGATCAAGGAGGGCCGCGGCGTCGGTCCGCAGAAGGATCACATCTTCCTGCACCTGGACCACCTGGACCCCGCGGTGATCCACGAGCGGCTACCGGGCATCTCGGAATCGGCGCGCATCTTCGCCGGCGTCGACGTGACCAAGGAGCCGATCCCGGTGCTGCCCACCGTCCACTACAACATGGGCGGCATCCCGGCGAACTACCACGGCGAGGTGCTGACCAAGGTCGGCGAAGACAACGACCACGTGGTGCCGGGTCTGATGGCGGTCGGCGAGGCGGCCTGCGTCTCCATCCACGGGGCCAACCGCCTGGGGTCCAACTCCCTGACCGACCTGGTGGTGTTCGGCCGCGCCGCGGCGATGCGGGCGGCCGAGATCGTCAAGCCTGGCGAGCGCCAGCGCGAGATCCCGGACGACCTGACCGACGCCCACATCGCCCGCTTCGACCGTTTCCGCAACGCCTCCGGCTCCACGCCGACCGCCAAGCTGCGGCTCGACATGCAGAAGGCCATGCAGGAGGACGTGGCCGTGTTCCGCATCCAGGACACCCTGGAGAAGGGGGTCAAGCGGATCGCCGACGTCTACGACAAGGTCTCCGACATCCGCGTCACCGACCGCGGCATGATCTGGAACACCGACCTGATGGAGACCCTGGAGTTCGACAACCTGATCGGTCAGGCGGCGGTGACCGTGAACTCCGCGGTCAATCGCCCGGAGAGCCGTGGCGCCCACGCCCGCGACGACTTCACCGAGCGCGACGACGCGCAGTGGATGAAGCACAGCCTGGCCTGGCTCGACCACGACAGCGGCAAGGTCTCCATCGATTACCGCCCGGTGCACAGCTATACCCTGACCAACGACGTCGCCTACATTCCGCCGAAGAAGCGGGTGTACTGAGGCCTCGATGGGCGGGCTGCGCACCAGGGACACGGACGCGGACTGGCGGCGCATAGGCGACACCGAGCCGTTCTGGGGCGTCTCCAGCCATCGGGAGTATCTGCGCGACGAACTGGACGACGCCGCACGCGCGGCCCTGTACGACTCCGGCCGTCTCCATATCGAAGCGATCGCGCAGGACGTGGAGCGTGACCTGGGCGCACCCCTGCGGGCCAAGTCGGCGCTCGATTACGGCTGCGGCGTGGGTCGCCTGAGCGAGGCCATGACGGGCTTCGCCGACGCGGTCACGGGGTACGACATCTCTTCGGGCATGCTGGAGGTCGCGCGCGCGCGCACGTCCGCCGTCACCTACGCCGACGTCTTGCCGCCCGGCCCCTTCGACTGGATCAACTCGGCTCTGGTGTTCCAGCACATCGCACCCGAGCGCGGACTTGCGGAGTTGGAGGCGCTCCTGCAGCGGCTGGCGCCGCAGGGCGTGGTCAGCCTGCAGTTCACCGTGTGGCGCAGTGCGGGGCTGGCCCCCGCCGCCGCCTCGCTCGTGCGTCGTCTCAAACCGGTCCAGCCGCCCGTCGGCAGCATCCAGATGTACGACTACGACCTGAACGCCGTCGTCCAGCGCCTGGAAGCGTTCGGCGTACGGCGACTGTGCCTGCATACGACCAACCACGCAGGTCACTACGGCGTGATGATCATCGGCCAGCGCGCCGAGCCGCCGCTCCCCTCGCGGTATTAGGAAGACTGGACACATGGCCGAATTCACCCTGCCCAAGAACTCCAAGGTCACCAAGGGCAAGCACTATCCCGCCCCCGAAGGCGCCAAGCAGGTCAAGACGTTCAAGGTCTACCGCTACGATCCGGAGGGCGAGGGCAACCCGCGTTGGGACACCTACGACGTGGGGGTGGACCAGTGCGGGCCGATGGTGCTGGACGCCATCCTGCACATCAAGAACACCGTAGATCCCACGCTCGCCATCCGCCGCTCCTGCCGGGAGGGCGTGTGCGGGTCGTGCGCGGTGAACGTCGGCGGCCGCAACACGCTGGCCTGCACACACGCGTGGAGCGACGTGCCGGGCCGCGAGATCACCATCTCGCCCCTGCCGCACATGCCGGTGATCAAGGACCTGGTGGCGGACCTCAGCCTGTTCTTCGCCCAGTACGAGTCCATCGAGCCCTGGCTGCACACCGATACGGCCACGCCGCAGAAGGAGTGGGTGCAGACACCGCAGGACCGCAGCCTGGTCGACGGGCTGTACGAATGCATCCTGTGCGCCTGCTGCTCCACCTCTTGCCCCAGCTATTGGTGGAACCAGGAGAAGTATCTCGGCCCCGCCGCCCTGCTGCAGGCCTATCGCTGGCTGGCCGACAGCCGCGACGAGGCACGGGGCGAGCGCCTCGACTACCTGGAAGATCCGTTCAAGCTGTACCGCTGCCACACGATCATGAACTGCGCCCAGGTCTGTCCCAAGGGGCTCAATCCCGCCAAGGCGATCGCCTCCATCAAGGCCATGCTGGTCGACCGCGTGGTCTGACCGGTTTCCACTCAGAAATGTAAGTCGGGGGATACGGCACCTGGCGATCCATCGCGCGTTTCGTCGCGGTCATCGTATGAGGTGTGTCATGAACAAGACCCTGGTCGTTGCGGCCCTGCTGGCCGCGCTCTCCGCCGGCGGAGCCCAGGCGCGCGGGTGCCTGAAGGGCGCGGTCGTGGGCGGCGGGGCCGGCCACGGAGCGGGTCATCACGCCCTGCTGGGCTCTGCGGTCGTCTTCGCGATCGACCATCACATGGATCACAAG
>CAXTUT010000180.1:0-5117 GCA_964247465.1 uncultured Caulobacteraceae bacterium
AACCCAGGTCTTTGACATGCGCGCACCCCACGCGGGGGAGCCTCCACACCGACGACGCCGCGCTGAGGCCAGCGCGGCCGGACTCGTTTGGACCGCTCGCCTGGGTCGATCAGCGACAATGGGATCGACCCAGGCGACCCAGACCCCCCCTGGACCGCACCGGCGGCGCTATCTCGCGGCGGCGCGCGCGTAGGGCGGCGGAGCGTGGCGGCGGCGCAGTTCGGGGCGTCTCGCGAGGTCGTTCAGGGCGGGGACGAGCAGGCTCCAGGGCTCCACCAGGTAGCGGGCGAACATGCGCCGCGGCTCGCACAGCAGGCGATAGGCGCCCTCCAGCCCCACCCGGCCGGTCCAGCTCGGCGGCGTGCGGATGACGCCGGCCTCATAGTCGAACGCCGCGCCGACCGGCAGGATCACGCAGTCGGGCAGGGCGTCGTGACGGCGCTCGATCCAGGCCTCCTGGTGCGGCATGCCCAGGCCCACGAGCAGCACGTCGGGGCGGAAGGCCGCGATCTCCTCGACCACCGCCGCCTCCTCCGCCCCGCCCCATTCGAAGAAGCCGTGGCGACCGTCGATCACCGCGTCCGGCCAGCGGGCGTGCAGCGCCTCCGCCGCCGCTTCGACCACGCCGGGCCGCCCGCCGAGGTAGTAGACCCGCCACCCTTGCGCCTGCACCAGGTCCCAGAACAGGGTGCGGAAGTCCATGTAGGTGCAGCGATGGAAGCGCCGCGAGCGGCCGTACAGCAGCCGCGCCCAGAGCGTCAGCGGCAGCGAGTCGACCTCCACCAGGTCCGCGCGCGCATACAGCGCCGCCATCTGCGGGTTGCGGCGCAGCAGATACAGGCTGTGCAGGTTGTGGTTGGCCACGATGGCCTTGCGCCGTGCCGCCACGCAGCCCTGGACGAAGTGCAGCACCTCCTCGGGCTTCACCAGGTCCATCTGCGCGCCGAGCAGGGTGACGCGCTGTTCGGGGCGGCGGGCGCGGCGGTACGGCCCACGCACCTGGTAGTCCGCGCGTTTGCGCAGCGACGCGCTCGACATGCGTGCGGCCCTTCACGCGGCGGCCTTCGCGCGCGTGTTCCGGTCATCCTCTAGCGCGGGCCGCCCTAAGCCCGGCTTATCGAGCGTGGTTTAGGCGCGTTCACGATCGCGGCGGCCGCAGGCTGCGCGAAGCCGCTTAGCCGTCTATGGTGGCGGCGCCCCCTGGACCTTGGACGAACCCGGATGATCTCGACCCCCGCCCCCATCGGGCTGACCCTGGCCGGCTATCTGGCCACGCAGGAGCAGGCGGACGCCAGCCTGCGCGCCCTGCTGCTGGCCACGGCTGCGGCGTGCGCGGAGATCAGCGCGCTGGTGGCCCGCGGCGCCCTGGCCGAGGTGCTGGGCAGCGCCGGCGTGCAGAACGTCCAGGGCGAGGTGCAGAAGAAACTCGACGTCATCTCCAACGACGTGCTGATCGCGGCCGCCGACCAGTGCGGCCAGGCCGCCGGCGTCGCCTCCGAGGAGATGGACGAGGTGGTGGTGTTCCCCGGCGCGCAGGACCGCGGCCGCCACCTGCTGCTGTTCGATCCCCTCGACGGGTCCAGCAACATCGACGTCAACGTGTCCATCGGCACCATCTTCTCGGTGCTGCCGGCGCCGACCGGCCGCGCGGCGATGGGCCAGGACTTCCTGCAGGTCGGGCGGGCCCAGCAGGCGGCGGGCTATGCGCTCTACGGCCCCCAGACCGTGCTGGTGCTGACGCTGGGCCACGGGGTCGCCGGCTTCACCCTGGACCCAAGGGGCGGGGAGTGGCGGCTGACGCATCCGCAGATGCGCATCCCCCACGCCACCGGCGAATTCGCCATCAACATGAGCAATCAGCGCCACTGGGCCGCTCCCGTGCGCCGCTACATCGAGGAGGTTCTGGCCGGGCGCACGGGGCCGCGCGGCAAGGACTTCAACATGCGCTGGGTGGCGGCCATGGTCGCCGACGTGCACCGCATCCTCAGCCGCGGCGGCGTCTTCCTCTATCCCTGGGACAGCCGCGAGCCCGACCGGCCCGGCAAGCTGCGGCTGATGTACGAGGCCAACCCGCTGGGCTTCGTGGTGGAGCAGGCGGGCGGCGCGGCCAGCGACGGCGCGGGCCCGGTCCTCGACATCGAACCGCACACCCTGCACCAGCGGGTCAGCGTGGTGCTGGGCTCCGCCGAGGAGGTGGAGCGCGTGGTCGCCCACCACGTGGAGGCCGCGGCATGAGCGGTGCGGAGGCCGCGGGCCCAGAAGCCGAGCCGGTGGAGGCCGACAAGCACGTCTACGTCCCCGCCGATGGACACGGGCTGAAGCACGACCCGTTCAACGCCATCGTCGCCCCCCGCCCCATCGGCTGGGTGTCGACGGTGGATGCGCAGGGCCGGCGCAACCTCGCCCCCTACAGCTTCTTCAACGCCTTCAACTACAAGCCCCCCATCGTGGGCTTCTGCAGCGTGGGTTGGAAGGACAGCGTCGCCAACGTCACAGCCACCGGCGAGTTCGTCTGGAACCTGGCCACCCGCGCGATCGCCGAGGCCATGAACGCCACCTCGGCGTCGGTCGAACACGCGGTGGACGAGTTCGCGCTCGGCGGCCTGACGCCCCTGCCCTCCCAGGCGGTCGCGCCGCCGCGGGTGGCGCAGAGCCCCGTCAATTTCGAGTGCCGGGTCACCCAGGTCGTGCAGCTGCAGACCGCGGCGGGGGAAGACGTGGCGAGCTGGATGGTGTTCGGCGAGGTGGTGGCCGTTCACATCGACCGCGCGCTGATCCTTGACGGCGCCTACGACACCGCCGCCGCCCGCCCCATCCTGCGCGGCGGCGGCCTGGCCGACTATTTCGAGATCGGTCCTGAATCCTTGTTCAAGATGACGCGGCCGCGGTAAGGGCGGCGTTGATCGGCAGCGGACGGTCGCCCGTGCGCACCGCCACCACGCGCCATTCCGCAGGTGTCAGGACATCTGCGTAAGAGAGGCGACCGCGGGCCCTCCGGCTTTCCGTACCAGGAGGCTAACGCAGCACGGGCGCAATCCCCCTACCCGCGCCGCGGCCTTTGTCCACCTTCTGCAGACCTTCAGAATTAGCTTGGAGGGGACAGTCGGGTAGGTTGGATTGGAAAAAGGCGCAGACTTTTTAGTCTGAGCCTTATCCGTTAGTCAGATCGCCCTAAAGCGACCGCGCCACCGTCTCCACGGTGAAGCACTCGATCGTGTCGCCCGGCTTTATGTCCTGGTTCAGGTAGTTCATGCCGCATTCGTAGCCTGAGGTGACCTCGGCCACGTCGTCCTTGAACCGGCGCAGCGTCTGCAGGTTGCCCAGTTCGACCACCACGACGTCTTCGCGCAGCACCCGCACCTTAGCGCCGCGGCGCACCACGCCCTCGGTGACGCGGCAGCCGGCGACGTTGCCGACCTTGGTGATGTTGAACACCTCCAGGACCAGGGCGTTGCCGAGCCAGGTCTCGCGCTGGATCGGCGACAGCATGCCCGACAACACGCCTTTGATGTCGTCGATAAGATCGTAGATGATCGAATAGTAGCGCAGCTCCACGCCCTCGCGCTCGGCCAGGTCGCGCGCCTGCTTGGAGGCGCGGACGTTGAAGCCGACGATCGGCGCGCCCGAGCCCTTCGCCAGCTGCACGTCGCTCTCGGTGATGCCGCCGACGCCGGAGTGGATGATCCGGGCGCGGACCTCCTCGTTGCCGAGCTTCTCCAGCGAGCCGATGATGGCTTCTGTGGAACCCTGCACGTCGCCCTTGATGACGAGCGCCAGTTCCTTCACCTGCTTGTTCTGCAGCTTGGCCATCATCTCGGCCAGGGACGCCGAGGCGCCGCCGCCGATCTGCTTCTCGCGCCGCTGGCGGATACGGTATTCGGTCAGCTCGCGGGCGCGGGCCTCGTTCTCCACGATGGCGAAGGGTTCGCCGGGCGAGGGCGCCTGATCCAGGCCCAGTACCTCCACGGGCTCCGACGGGCCAGCCTCGGTGACCTGCTCGCCGCGGTCGTTGACCAGGGCGCGCACCTTGCCCCAGGCGTTGCCGGCCACGATGATGTCGCCGCGCTTCAGCGTGCCGCGCTGGACCAGGACGCTGGCGACGGGACCACGGCCCTTGTCCAGCTTGGCCTCGATCACCGTGCCCTCGGCGGAGCGGTCGGTGTTGGCGCGCAGGTCCATGACCTCGGACTGCAGCGAGATGGCCTCGATCAGCTCGTTCAGGCCCATCTTCTGGGTGGCGGAGACCTCGATCACCTGGGTCTCGCCGCCCAGGCTCTCCACCACGATCTCGTGCTGCAGCAGCTCGTTGATGACCCGGGTCGGATCGGCGTCCGGCTTGTCCATCTTGTTGACGGCCACGATGATCGGCGCGCCGGCGGCCCTGGCGTGGTGGATGGCCTCAATGGTCTGGGGCATCACGCCGTCGTCGCCGGCCACCACCAACACCACGATGTCGGTCACGTTGGCGCCGCGCGCCCGCATGGCTGAGAAGGCGGCGTGGCCCGGCGTGTCGAGGAAGGTCACCGCCTCCCCGTTGGCCAGCTTCACCTGATAGGCGCCAATGTGCTGGGTGATGCCGCCATGCTCCGCCCCCGCCACGTCGGCGGAGCGGAGCGCATCGAGCAGACTAGTCTTGCCGTGGTCGACATGGCCCATGACCGTGACCACGGGCGGACGGGTGGTGGTGTCGTCCTCATGGTCGTCGGCGGCGAGGAACCCCGTCTCGACGTCGCTCTCCGAGACGCGCTTGACGGTGTAGCCGAACTCGCCTGCGATCAGCTCGGCGGTGTCGGCGTCCAGCATGTCGTTCAGGGTCAGCATGGTGCCCTGGCGCATGAGGTGCTTGATCACCTCGCCCGCCCGGATGGCCATGCGCTGGGCGAGGTCGCTCAGGGTGATGACGTCGGGAATGACCACCTCACGCGTCCGGGCCCCTTGTTCGGGGCCGCCGGCGCCCTTGGTGCGCTTCTCGCGCTCGCGTTCGCGGGCCCGGCGCACCGAGGCGAGCGAGCGCATCCGCTCGGCGGTGTCGCCGTCGCCGGCCACCGCCTGAATGGTCAGCCGGCCCTCGCGACGGGTTGGCGCGCCTTTAGTGCGCGACAGCGCCTTGCCTGGCG
>CAXTUT010000181.1:0-5101 GCA_964247465.1 uncultured Caulobacteraceae bacterium
ATTGGAACAGCGCCTGGCCTATGGCGAAGGAACTACGGCCCAGGCGCAGCAGGCCGGCGCGCGCCTCCACGCTCGCCGGATAGCGCCCCTCGGCCAGGTACTGGATGGCGACCTCAGCCACCACGAAGCCGTGGCCGGGCTCCAGCGCCGCGCGCACGCCGATGGCGTCCACGAAGCGTACCCGTCCATCCTCGTAGAAGCGGGCGAGCGCGGCGTTGTTCAGGTGGCGGAGCGGGTCGAGGTCGCCGAAGCGCGTCGCGATGTCCACGCCCCAAGGGTAGGTGGCGGGATCGAGCCGCTCGGGCGAGGGCTTGGCCACGCTCAGCCGCCGCGCTTCAGGGTTTCGCGCGCGATGACCAGCTTCTGGATTTCCGAAGAGCCCTCGTAGATGCGGAACAGCCGCACGTCGCGATACAGCCGCTCCACCCCGTACTCGGAGATGTAGCCCGCGCCGCCAAAGATCTGCACCGTGCGGTCGGCGACGCGGCCGACCATCTCGGACGCGATCAGCTTGGCGCTTGAGGCTTCGAGCGTGATGGTCTCGCCCGCGTCGCGCTTGCGGGCGGTCTCCAGCGTCAGGGCGCGGGCGGCGAGCGACTCCGCCTTGGACTCCGCGATCATGGCCTGGACCATCTGGAAGCCGGACACCGCCTGGCCGAACTGCTTGCGTTCGCTGGCGTAGCGCACCTGGTCGGCGATCAGCCGCTCCGACACGCCGACGCAGACCGCGGAGATGTGCAGCCGCCCGCGGTCCAGCACCCGCATGGCCAGGGTGAAGCCCTCGCCCTCCGCGCCCAGCCGGTTCTCGGCCGGCACGCGCACGTCCTCGAAGATCACGTCGCAGACGTGGGCGCCCTGCTGGCCCATCTTGCGTTCGGGCTTGCCGATGGAGAGGCCGGGGCTTTCGGCGGGCACGAGAAAGGCCGACACGCCCTTGGCGCCCGGCGTCTCGGCTTGGGTGCGGGCCATGACGGTGAAGAGCGAGGCCTTGTCGGCGTTGGTGATGTAGCGCTTGGCGCCGTTCAGCACGTAGTGGTCGCCGTCGCGAACCGCGCGCGTGCGGACCGAAGCGCTGTCGGACCCGGCCTCGGCTTCGGTCAGGGCGAAGGAGGTGATGATCTCGCCCGACGCGATCTTGGGCAGCCATCGCGCCTTCTGATCGGGCGTGCCGTACATGACCAGCCCCTGGCTGCCGATGCCGATGTTGGTGCCGACCACCGAGCGGAACACCGGCGAGGCGCGGCCGAGCTCGATGGCCACGCGGCACTCGTCCTCCATGGACAGCTCGAGCCCGCCGTATTCCTCCGGGATCGACAGCCCGAACAGGCCGAGCTCGCGCATCTCCTGCACCAGGGCGTCGGGGATGGCGTCGGCCTCGGCGACTTCCGCCTCCATGGGGCGCAGCCGCTCCGCCACGAAGCGGCGCACGGCGTCGAGCAGCTGGTTGAGGGTTTCGGGGTCCAACATCAGCCCTCCCCCTGCATGGGGGACGGTTGGGCGGGGGTGCGGCGCCGCCGTCGGCCGGAAAGGGAAACGGCCCGCGCCTCCACCGTCAAACGGCGGCGCTGCAGCCCCACCCCCGCCGTTCCCCCATTCAGGGGGAGGGGTGCGCTTGGTCCGGACGCCACGCTCACGCGTCGAACATGATCACCGAGCGGGCGACCTCGCCGCGCTTCATCTCCTCGAAGGCCTCGTTGACCTTCTCCAGCGGCAGGCGCGCGGACACCATCTCGTCCAGCTTCAGCCGGCCCTGCATGTAGAAGTCGACGTAGCGGGGCATGTCGACGGGGAAGCGGTTGGAGCCCATGTAGGAGCCCTGGATCTTCTTCTCGCCCAGGAAGTCGACGCCGCTCAGCTCGAGCTTCACGCCGGGCGCGATCATGCCGATCACCGTGGCCGTACCCCCCCGACGCAGCATCTTGAAGGCGTCCTCGGCGGTGGCCTTCAGCCCGATGCACTCGAAGGCATGGTGGACGCCGCCGCCGGTCAGCTCCTTCACCCGCTTGGCGACGTCGCCGTCGGTGGCGTCGATCACGTCGGTGGCGCCGAACACCTTGGCCATGGCGAGCTTGGAGGGCTGGCGGTCGATGGCGATGATGCGCCCGGCGCCGGCGATCAGCGCACCGTTGATCGCGGCGAGGCCGACCCCGCCGCAGCCGATCACCGCCACGGTCTCGCCGGGGCGGACGCCCGCGGTGTGGGTCACCGCGCCGATGCCCGTAGTCACCGCGCAGCCGATCAGGGCGGCGCGGTCCAGCGGCATGTCCTTCCTGATCGCGGTGCAGGCGTGCTCGTGCACCAGCATGTGCTCGGCGAACGCCGACAGGTTCAGATACTGGGCCATGGCCGCGCCGCCGGCCTCGCTCAGCCGCGGCGGCTCGCCCTTGCCGCGCTGGGTGTCGGGACTGGGGCAGAGCGACATGTGCCCGGTCAGGCAATACTCGCAGTGGCCGCAGTAGGCCGACAGGCAGGTCACGACGTGGTCGCCCGGCTTCACCGTGCGCACCTCGGAGCCGACCCGCTCCACGACTCCCGAGGCCTCGTGCCCGAGCACGGCGGGAAGCGGATGCTTGTAGGAGCCTTCGATGAAATGCAGGTCGGAGTGGCATACGCCGGTAGCCGCCGTGCGGATCAGCACCTCGCGCGGGCCGGGCAGGCCGATCTGCACGTCCTCGATCTGCAACGGCTGGCCTACGGCGCGCAGGACGGCGGCCTTCATATGGTGCGCTCCCAGGACTGGCTGGCGTTTTCGAGGGTCAGGTATGCCGTTCTCCGGCGGCTGGCCAGTCCAAAAGCGACGCCGCGACCGCGTACGGCTTAGGGGTTGTCCAAGCCCTTGCCTCCGGTGGTATGCTGCCCAAGGCCGTTCTTCAGAAACACGGCCGCAGGGAGCCGCGCTTTGGATTTCACGCTTTCCCAGTCTCAGCAGCATTGGTTGAAGCGCGTGCGCGACTTCATGGATGCGGAGGTCTATCCCGCCGCCGACGCCATCCACCACGAACACAGGGACGCCGGCGCGGACCGCTGGCGCGTGCTCCAGGGCATCGAGACGCTGAAGGCCAAGGCCAAGGCGCAAGGCTTGTGGAACCTGTTCATGCCGCCCTCGGCCGAGCACGACAAGGGCGAGTACCGAGGCGCAGGGCTGACCAACCTGGACTACGCCCTGTGCGCGCAGGAGATGGGCAAGACCGCGCACGGCTCGGAGGTGTTCAACTGCTCCGCGCCCGATACCGGCAACATGGAGGTGCTGCACTACTACGGCTCCGACGCCCAGAGGGCGCAGTGGCTGACGCCGCTGATGGCGGGCGAGATCCGCTCCGCCTTTCTGATGACCGAGCCCGACGTCGCCTCCTCCGACGCCACCAACATCACCACCTCGATCAAGCGCGACGGCGACGACTACGTCATCAACGGGCGCAAGTGGTGGTCCTCGGGCGTCGGCGACCCGCGCTGCAAGATCGCCATCGTCATGGGCAAGAGCGACCCGGACGCCGAGCGCCACAAGCAGCAGTCGCAGATCCTGGTGCCGCTCGACACGCCCGGCGTCGAGGTCGTGCGGATGCTGCCGGTGTTCGGCTACGACGACGCCCCGCACGGCCATGCCGAGGTGATCCTGCGCGACGTGCGCGTGCCGGCCGCCAACCTGCTGCTCGGCGAAGGCCGCGGCTTCGAGATCGCCCAGGGGCGGCTGGGACCGGGGCGCATCCACCACTGCATGAGGACGCTGGGCGCGGCCGAAGTGGCGCTGGAGAAGATGTGCCGCCGGCTGCTGACCCGCACCGCCTTCGGCAAGCGCATCTCCGAGCAGTCGGTGTGGGAGCAGCGGGTGGCGGAGGCGCGCATGGACATCGAGATGACGCGGCTGCTGTGCCTGAAGGCCGCCGACGCCATGGACAAGGTGGGCAACAAGGGGGCCCAGCTCGAAATCGCCATGATCAAGGTCGCCGCCCCCCGCGCCGCCCTGAAGATCATCGACGACGCCATCCAGGCCCACGGCGGCGGCGGGGTCTCCGACGACTTCGGCCTGGCCAAGAGCTATGCCGGCATCCGCACCCTGCGCCTGGCCGACGGGCCGGACGAGGTGCACAACCGCGCCATCGCAAGGCTGGAGTTCCGCCGCCACACCAACGCCGGGCCGGCCTGATGGGCGACGCGCAGGCGCAGCTGTTCTCCGGCGTCAAGCCGGTCGAGCCGCGCCACCAGTTCGACGAAGCGGCGTTGGAGCGCTGGATGCAGGCGCATGTGGACGGCTACGCCGGCCCGCTGCGCGTGTTCCAGTTCAAGGGTGGCCAGTCCAATCCGACCTATCGGCTGGAGACGCCGGGCCGCGCCTACGTGCTGCGCCGAAAGCCGTTCGGGACGCTGCTGCCGTCCGCCCATGCGGTGGACCGCGAGTTCCGCCTGATCTCCGCCCTGAATAAGGTGAACTTCGCCGTTCCCCACGCCTACGCGCTCTGCGAGGACGCCACCGTCATCGGCGCGATGTTCTACATCATGGAGGCGGTGGAGGGCGCGATCCACTGGGACGGCGCCCTGCCCGACCTCGCCCCCGCCGACCGGGGCGAGCTCTACGCGGCCATGACCACGACCCTGGCCGACCTGCACCGGGTGGACTACTCGGCCATCGGTCTTGGCGACTACGGCCGCCCCGGCAACTATTTCGCCCGCCAGGTCGAGCGCTGGACCAAGCAGTACCGCGCCTCGGCCACCGATCGGATCGACGCGGCGGAGCGGCTGATCGAATGGCTGCCGCGCACCGTGCCCGAGCAGGGCGCGGTCTCCATCGTGCACGGCGACTACCGGCTGGACAACATGGTCATGGCGGCGCGCGGGGATCGCGTCGCCGCCGTGCTGGACTGGGAGCTGTCGACCCTGGGCGATCCCCTGGCCGACTTCTCCTACTACCTGATGAACTGGGAGATGCCGGCCGACGGGCGCAGCGGCCTGGCCGGGCTGGACCTGCCGACGCTCGGCATCCCTTCGCGCGAGGAGACGGTGGCCCTTTACTGCCGGCTGACCGGGCGGGACGGCGTGCCGGCGCTGGACTGGTATTTCGCCTACAACCTCTTTCGCCTGACCGGCATCGTGCAAGGCATCGCCG
>CAXTUT010000182.1:0-5090 GCA_964247465.1 uncultured Caulobacteraceae bacterium
CTGTTCGGGGACGGCGCGGGCGCGGTGGTGCTGGAGCCGTGCGAAGGGCAGGGGACCACCGCGGACCGCGGCCTGCTCGGCTTCGCGCTCCGCTGCGACGGCGCCAAGCAGGACCTGCTTTACGTCGACGGCGGCCCCTCGAGCACGGGGACGGTGGGCCACCTGCGCATGGCCGGCCAGCAGGTCTTCCGCCACGCTGTGGTCAACATCACCGAAGGGGTGGAGGCCGCCGCCGCCGCCGCCGGCGTGGCCGTGCCCGACGTGGACTGGTTCATTCCCCACCAGGCCAACATGCGCATCCTGCAGGGCGTCGCCCACAAGCTGGGCGTGGCGGAGGACAAGGTGATCTGCACCGTGGACCGCCACGCCAACACCTCCGCCGCCTCCATCCCGCTGGCGATGGCGGAGGCGGTGGCGGACGGGCGCATCCAGCGAGGGCAACTGCTGTTGCTGGAGGCCATGGGCGGCGGGCTGACCTGGGGCGCGTGCGTCCTTCGCTGGTGAGCGCATGGCTGCGGCGCTGTGGCGGCCCGCTGCCGGAAGCCCTTGACTTGACGCGCTTTCGGTCGCGTGCGCGAATGTGGCGCAGACGGCGAGGGGGCGGGTGAAATGAAGGGCGGCGCTCTCACGCGTGCGGATCTGGCCGAGGCCGTCCACCAGGAGGTCGGGCTGACGCGACAGGACTGCGCCGATCTGGTGGAGCGCACGTTGGAGCTGATCGCGCTGGCGCTGCAGCGCGGCGAGATGGTCAAAATCTCCGGCTTCGGCGTCTTCCAGGTGCGTGAGAAGCGCGCACGCGTGGGGCGCAACCCCAAGACGGGGGAGCCCGCGGCCATCGATCCGCGCCGGGTCATCACCTTTCGGGCGTCCCAGGTCATGAAGGCCAAGGTGGAGCACGCCCACCTCAACCTCGCCGGGCTGAAGCCGCTGAACGGCGACGGTTGAGCACAATCCCATGCTGAAGGGACCGGACGCCTTTCGCTCCATCTCCGAGGCCGCAACCGAGATCGGCGTCCCCCAGCACGTGCTGCGCTTCTGGGAGACCAAGTTCTCCTTCATCCGTCCGATGAAGCGCGCAGGTGGACGGCGCTTCTACCGGCGCCAGGACCTTGAGGTGCTGCGCGGCGTGCGCGCCCTGCTCCACCAGGAAGGCTATACGATCAAGGGCGTGCAGCGCCTGCACAAGGAGCAGGGCGTGCGCCGGTTGATGGCCGCGGCCGGCGGCGATGTCGACGCCGCGACCCTGGCCGAGTTGGAAGCCCGGGAGTTGGACGGCGTCGGCGCCGAGCTCGATGCGGGCGACGATGACGCCGTCGATACGTCGGCGATGATTGGAGAGGCTGAAGCCAAGCAGGAAGGCGGGCTCGACGCGCCGACGCGCGCTCGGCTGGAGGCGGTGTTCGAGGAGTTGCGCGTCGCCAAGGCGCGGCTGGATGCGTTGCTCGCCAGCGCTCCGGTCGCGGATTCCTGATTGCGCCCAGCGTCTGCGTCTCTATAACGACGGTCTTCGTCGGAGCGTGGCGCAGCCTGGTAGCGCACTTGACTGGGGGTCAAGGGGTCGCAGGTTCGAATCCTGTCGCTCCGACCACGGCCGCCACGAACGCTTGTCCGTTCTCGTCGCCGCGTCTTGAGCCGCGCTGTCTCGGTCTGACGCAATCTTAAGCGCTTGATCCCGCCTTAGGCGTCGGTGGTTCCCGACGGCGCATCGCCGACGTCATGGTTGACCTCGAGCGGTCCATTCGGCAAATAGGGAGCGCTCTCGCGGGAGAGACCGGGGTTCGCTCCGGCGCCGAAGGCGCAACCGCCCCGGAAACGCTCAGGCAAACGGACCGCGCGAGCCGACAGACGCTGGAAAGCAGCCCGAACGGGCTCGCCGAAGGAGCAAGGCCGCGCCGTTTGCGCAGCCGAAATCTCTCAGGCTCATGGACAGCGGGGGCGGTTGGCGGGTCGCGCTCGCGTGCGATCCGGCGAACTGCAACACTGTCAAAGGGCCGGACGCGTTTGGACATCCCCGCCGCCATCAAGCGCACCGCGCTGCACGCCGCCCATCTTCTGGCCGGCGGCAAGACCACGCCGTTTGGCGGCTACGACATGCCGGTGAACTATCCGCTCGGCGTGCTGGGCGAGCATCGCTGGACGCGCGAGCACGCGGGCCTGTTCGACGTCTCGCACATGGGACCGTCGTTCCTGACCCTGGACGCGCGCACCGGCGACGCCGACGCCGACCACCAGGCGGTGGCGGCGCTGGTCGAGCCCCTGGTCTGCGGCGACATCGCCGGGCTGAAGCCTGGGCAGAACCGCTACACCCTGCTGCTGAACGCCGAAGGCGGGATCGTCGACGATCTGATGATCGGCCGCCCGGCCGAGCCGCAGGCCCAGGGCTCGCTCTACATCGTCGTCAACGCCGGGACCAAGGACGCCGACTTCGCCCTGATCGCCGCCGCCGCGCAGGGCAGGGCGAGCCTGACCCGCGCCGACGAGGGCGGCCTGCTGGCGCTGCAGGGGCCGGACGCCGTGGCGGTGGCGCAGGCGATCTTCCCGGGCGCGGCGGACCTGGGCTTCATGACCTTGCGCCGCTTCACCTTCGAGGGCGAAGCCGCGACCCTGTCGCGCTCCGGCTACACCGGCGAGGACGGGTTCGAGATCCTGGTGTCCCAACCCGCGGCGGTGAAGCTCTGGGATGCGCTGCTGGCGGACGAGCGGGTCAAACCCATCGGCCTGGGCGCGCGCGATTCGCTGCGGCTCGAGGCCGGCCTGCCGCTCTACGGCCATGATCTCGACCCGAGCGTCAGCCCCATCGAGGCCGACCTGGGGTTCGCGGTCTCCAAGAAGCGGCGCGAGCGCGGCGACATTCCAGGCCACGCGCGGATCGAGGCGGAGCTTGCGGGCGGTCTCTCTCGCGTACGGGTCGGCCTGCGCATCCTGGCCGGCGCGCCTGCCCGGGAAGGCGCCGAGATCGCCGACGACGGGGTCGTCATCGGTCGGGTGACCAGCGGCGGCTTCGCCCCGACCCTGTCGGCGCCGATCGCCATGGGTTTCGTCAGGCCCCAGCACCGCGCGCCGGGCACGGCGGTCCAGGTGGTGGTGCGCGGACGCGCCCTGGCGGCGGAAGTCGTCGCCACCCCCTTCGTTCCGCATCGATACGTGCGCAAGGCCGCCGTTTCGGTCGCGTCGAGTTCAGGAGTCTAGCGCCATGCGTTATCTGCCGCTGACCGGGCCGGACCGGGCCGATATGCTGGCCGCCATCGGCGCGCCGTCCGTGGAGGCCCTGTTCGACTCGGTGCCCGCCGACGTGCTCCTAGAGGAGCCGGTCGACCTGCCGTTCCACCAGGGCGAACTGGCCGTGGAGCGGACGCTGTCGCGGCTGGCCGCAAAGAACACTCCGGCCGGTTCGGTCCCCTTCTTCTGCGGCGCGGGGGCCTACCGCCACCACGTGCCGGCGACTGTGGACCACCTGATCCAGCGCTCGGAGTTTCTGACCAGCTACACCCCCTACCAGCCGGAGATCACCCAGGGCACGCTGCAGGCGCTGTTCGAGTTCCAGACCCAGGTGGCCGCCCTCACCGGCATGGATGTGGCCAACGCCTCCATGTACGACGGCTCGACCGCGGCGGCGGAGGCCGTTCTGATGGCGGCGCGGGTGACGCGGCGCGCAAAGGCGGTGCTGTCGGGCGGGCTGCACCCCCACTACGCCGACACGATCTACACCCTGGCCCACCACGCCGGCATCCGCACCGACCCGCTGGCTCTGGCCGTGGACGACGAGGCGGCGGTGATGTCGCGCATCGACGCGGACACGGCGTGCGTAGTGGTGCAGACGCCCAACCTGTTCGGTACGGCCACAGACGTGACCGCGATCGCTGAGGCCTGCCATGCGGCCGGCGCGCTGCTGATCGTGGTCGTAACCGAGGTGGTGTCGCTCGGGCTGCTGAAGCCGCCGGGCGCCATGGGCGCCGACATCGTGGTGGGCGAGGGCCAGTCGATCGGCAACGGGCTGAACTACGGCGGCCCCTATGTCGGGCTGTTCGCCACGCGCGACAGGTTCGTGCGCCAGATGCCCGGCCGGGTCTGCGGCCAGACGGTGGACGCGGCCGGCGAGCGCGGCTTCGTGCTGACGCTCTCCACCCGCGAGCAGCATATCCGGCGTGACAAGGCGACCTCTAATATCTGTACGAACTCAGGTCTTTGCGCACTCGCCTTCACTATCCACATGAGCCTGCTTGGCGAAGCCGGTCTGCGCCGCGTCGCCTTGCTGAACCACCAGCAGGCGCGTCGGCTGAAGGACGCCTTGACCGCCGTGCCGGGGGTTGAGGTGCTCACGACGCGCGTCTTCAACGAGATCGCCGTCCGCCTGCCGGTCCCGGCTGCGGCCCTGGTCGACAGGCTCGCGACCCAGGGGATCATCGCCGGCGTGCCGGTCAGCCGACTGGCGCCGAACGCTGGGCTGGACGACGTGCTGCTACTCGCCGCCACCGAGACCACGACCGACGACGATATCCTGGCCCTTGCGGGCGCGCTCACGGAGGCCCTGCGATGACCGCCAACCCCGGCCCCATCCGTCCCGCCGGCCGTCCCCAAGACGTGGTGCGGCTGGCCACCGACAAGCCCGCCACCCTCACCGGCGCGCGCGGCCTGCTGCAGGACGAGCGCCTGATCTTCGAGCTCGGCGGCTGGGATAAGACCGGCGTCGACATGCCTGAACCGGAGCTCGACGCCTCCGATCTCGGCGACCTCGTCCGCAGCGACGCGATCGGCCTGCCGGGCCTGTCCGAACCGGAGACGGTGCGCCATTACGTGCGGTTGAGCCAGAAGAACCACGCCATCGACCTGGCGCTTTATCCGCTCGGTTCGTGCACCATGAAGCACAACCCGCGCCTGAACGAGCGCATGGCGCGGCTGCCCGGCTTCGCCGACGTCCACCCGCTGCAGCCGCTCTCCACCGTGCAGGGCGCGCTGGAGCTGATGGACGAACTCAGCCACTGGCTGGTCACCATGACCGGCATGACGGCCGTGGCGCTCTCGCCCAAGGCCGGCGAGCATGGGGAGCTCTGCGGCCTGCTCGCCATCCGCGCCGCGCACGAGGCCCGCGG
>CAXTUT010000183.1:0-5040 GCA_964247465.1 uncultured Caulobacteraceae bacterium
GAATACGACGGTCTCGACGCCGGCGGCCTTGGCGCGCTCGGCGACGAGCTTGTCCACGGCGGCGGCGGCGGCCTTGTCGGAGCCCTTCTCCGGGGCGCCCTCGCCGCTCTCAAGCGAAGACGCGGCCGCGAGCGTATGGCCCACCGCGTCGTCGATGACCTGGGCGTAGATATGCTTGGAAGAGCGGTGCACCGACAGGCGCGGACGCCCGGCGCCAACGGCCTTGAGCCGCAGGCGGTTACGTTCGGCGCGGCGCTTGTGAGTCTCGCGGGGCTTGAGGGCCATGGCTTACTTCTTCTTGCCTTCCTTGCGCCGGACCTTTTCGCCGGCGTAGCGCACGCCCTTGCCCTTGTAAGGCTCGGGCGGGCGGATGCGGCGAATGCGGGCGGCGACTTCGCCCACCATCTGCTTGTCGACTCCGGAGATCTTCACCTCGGTCGGCTTGGACGAGGCGAAGGCGATGCCCTCGGGTGGCGGCATCTCCACGTCGTGACTGAAGCCGAGCTGCAGGCTGAGCGTCTTGCCCTTAATGGCGGCGCGGTACCCGACGCCGACCAGTTCAAGCGTCTCCTCATAGCCCTTGGTGACGCCCTCGACCATATTGCCGACCAGGGTGCGGGTCAGGCCCCACATGGCGCTGGCGCGCTGGCTGTCGCTGGTGGGGGTGAAGCTCAGCTGGCCGTCCGCCTGCGCCACGCGGATCTCCTCGGGGGCGGTGTAGGCCAGCTCGCCCTTGGGGCCTTTGACCGCCACGCGCTGTCCATCCAGCGTCACGGTGACGCCAGAGGGAACGGCTATGGCCTTCTTTCCGATACGGGACATGTGACTCAGGTCCTCAGTAGACGCGGCACAGGACTTCGCCGCCGACGTTCTCGGCGCGCGCAGCCTGATCGGACATCACGCCCTTGGACGTGGAAAGGATAGAGATGCCGAGCCCGTTCTTCACCGGCTTCAGGTCGCCGATGGCGGAATAGACCCGCCGGCCCGGCTTGGACACCCGGCTGATCTCGGCGATGACCGGCGCCCCGTCGAAATACTTCAGCTCGATCTCGAACTCGGGATGCTTGCCGGGCTCCTCGACCAGGGCGTAGCCGCGGATGTAGCCCTCGGTCTCCAGCACGTCGAGGACGCGGCCGCGCAGCTTGGAGGCAGGAGTGGACACCTTGGAACGCTTGCGCATGGCGGCGTTCTTGATGCGGGCGATCATGTCGCTCAGGGGATCGTTGAAAGACATCTTCTCCCCTCCCCTACCAGCTCGACTTCACGAGGCCAGGAATCTGGCCTTGGGAGCCGAGCTCGCGCAGCGCGATCCGGCTCATCTTCAGCTTGCGATAGAAGGCCCGCGGGCGGCCCGACACGTCGCAACGGTTGCGGATGCGGGTGGGCGAGGAACTGCGGGGCAGCTCTGCCAGCTTCAGGCGCGCGTCGAAGCGCTCCTCCAGCGGGCGGCTCTCGTCGTTGGCCAGGGCCTTCAGCTCGGCGCGCTTGGCGGCGAACCGCTTGACGGTCTTGCGGACGGCGAGGTTACGGTTGACGGCGCTCTTCTTGGCCATGTGCCTTCAGCTCCCCGACGCTTGAGTGAACGGGAATTGGAATTCCTTGAGAAGCGCGCGCGCCTCGTCGTCGGTCTTCGCCGTGGTGCAGACGATGATGTCCATGCCCCACATCTGGTCGATCTCGTCGTAGTTGATCTCGGGGAACACGATGTGCTCCTTCAGGCCCATGGCGTAGTTGCCGCGACCGTCGAAGCTGGTGGGCTTCAGGCCCCTGAAGTCCTTCACCCGCGGCAGGGCCACCGTGATCAGGCGGTCCAGGAACTCGTACATGCGGTCCTTACGCAGCGTCACCTTGGCGCCGATCACCATGTTCTCGCGCAGCTTGAAGCCGGCGATGGAGTTGCGCGCCCGCGTGGGCTGAGGCTTCTGGCCGGCGATGAGCGCCAAGTCCTTCATGGCGGCGGTGGTCTTCTTGGAATCGTTGACCGCCTCGCCGATGCCCATGTTCAGCACGATCTTGTCGAGCCGGGGGATCTGCATCTCATTGGTGTAGCCGAACTGCTCGCGCAGAGCCTCGCGCATGCGGGCCTTGTAGACCGTCTTCAGCCGGGGCTCGTAGCGGCCATCGGCGCCCAGCGACTCGCTGGGCGGCGCGGCGTCGGGACGAGGCGCGGGCGGCGCCTTGCCGGAAGAACTCTTCGTCGGTGACTTAGCCACTGATGACCTCCCCGGTCGTCTTGGCGAACCGGACCTTCTTCTCGCCCTCGGTGCGGAAGCCCACACGAGTGGCCTTGCCGTTGGAATCCACCATGGCGACGTTGGAGACGTGCAGCGACGCCTCCTTGCGCTTGATCCCGCCCTGGGGATCGGACTGCGAGGCCTTGGTGTGGCGCTGGACCATGTTCAGGCCCTCCACCACCAGGCGCGCGTCCTTAGGCATGACCTTCAGGACCTTGCCCTGCTTGCCCTTGTCCTTGCCCGCGAGCAGGACGACGGTGTCGCCCGTCTTGATCTTAGCGGCCATCACAGCACCTCAGGCGCGAGCGAGATGATCTTCATGTGATTCTTCGCGCGCAATTCGCGAGGCACCGGCCCGAAGATGCGCGTGCCGATCGGCTCAGACGACTTGTTCACGATCACCGCCGCGTTCTTGTCGAAGCGGATGGTGGAGCCGTCGCGGCGGGCGATGTCCTTGGCGGTGCGCACGACGACCGCGCGCAGCACGTCGCCCTTCTTCACCCGGCCGCGCGGAATCGCTTCCTTGACCGAGACGACGATGACGTCGCCGACGCTGGCGTAGCGGCGACCCGCGCCGCCCAGCACCTTGATGCACATGACCCGGCGGGCGCCCGAATTGTCGGCGACGTCCAGGTTAGTTTGCATCTGAATCATGGTTCAGATTTCCTTATGTAGACTTAAGCCGCGGACACGGGAGCGGCCTTGGGAAGGACCTCCCAGGTCTTCAGCTTGGACTTGGGCGCACATTCGATGATCCGGATGTGTTCGCCGGCCTTGCAGACGTTGGTCTCGTCGTGGGCGTGGTACTTCTTGGACCGGCGCACGGTCTTCTTCAGCACCGGGTGCAGGAAGGTCCGCTCGACCTTGACCACCACGGTTTTGTCGCCCTTGTCGGAAACGACCAGGCCTTCCAGGATACGCTTGGGCATCGGAGGTATCCTTTATTCGGTCACAGGTGCGGCTTGCCGCATCTGGGTCTTGAGGCGCGCGATGTCCTTGCGGATCGCGTTCACCCGGTGGGGTTTCTCCAGCTGGCCCGTGGCCGCCTGGAAGCGCAGGTTGAACTGCTCGCGCTTCAGCTCGAGCAGGGTGTCGGAGAGCTGGTCGGCAGACAGGCCCCGCACTTCGGTCATCTTCATCACGCGGCCTCCGCCAGGTTTTCGGCCAGCACGCCGACGTCCAGCCGCGTCACCACCTTGGTGCGGATCGGCAGCTTGGCGGCGCCCAGGCGCAGCGCCTCGCGGGCGATGTCGTCGGCCACGCCGTCGATCTCGAACATGATCCGGCCGGGATGGACCCGCGCCGCCCAATGATCGATGGCGCCCTTGCCCTTGCCCATCCGCACCTCGGCCGGCTTGCCGGTCACCGGCACGTCCGGGAAGATGCGGATCCAGACGCGGCCCTGGCGCTTCATCTGGCGGGTGATCGCGCGGCGGGCAGCCTCGATCTGGCGAGCACTGATCCGTTCCGGCTCCAGGGCCTTCAGGCCGTAGGCGCCGAAGTTCAGCGCCGTGCCGCCCTTGGACGCGCCATGGATGCGGCCCTTGAACTGCTTGCGGAACTTGGTCTTCTTGGGAAGCATCATCTCAGATCACTCCTCAAGCCGCAGGCGCATCGGCGGGGGGCGCATTGCGGTCGCGGCGCGGCCCGCGGGGGCCACGATCGCGGTCACGACGGTCGCCGTCGCCGGCAGGACCCGTGGCTTCCAGAGCCCAGCGCTTGTCCTGGGCCATCGGGTCGTGGTCAAGGACCTCGCCCTTGAACACCCAGACCTTGACGCCGATTATGCCGTAGGTGGTCACCGCCTCGGTGAAGCCGTAGTCGATGTCGGCGCGCAGCGTATGCAGAGGCACGCGGCCTTCGCGATACCACTCCATCCGCGCGATCTCCGCCCCGCCGAGACGGCCCGAGACGTTGATCCGCACGCCCTTGGCGCCGAGCCGCATGGCGGACTGGAGCGAGCGCTTCATGGCGCGGCGGAAGGCGATCCGGCGCTCCAGCTGCTGGGCGATGGACTCGGCGATCAGCTGGGCGTCGGTCTCGGGCTTGCGCACCTCGACGATGTTCAGGAACACTTCGCCCTCGGTGATGGCGGCGAGGTCCTTGCGCAGCTTCTCGATGTCGGCGCCCTTCTTGCCGATGATCACACCGGGGCGCGCGGCATAGATGGTGACGCGGCACTTCCTGTGCGGACGCTCGATGATGATGCGCGAGACGCCGGCCTGCTTCAGCCGCGCCTTCAGCCACTTGCGGACCTTGATGTCCTGGTGGAGCAGGCGCGCGTAGTCGTCGCCGTCGGCGAACCAGCGGCTGTCCCAGGTGCGGTTCACGCCGAGGCGGAAGCCGATCGGATTGACCTTCTGTCCCATTTAGGCGGCCTCGGCTTGTTCACGGACCACGATGGTGATCTCCGCGAACGGCTTTTCGATGCGCGACGCCCGGCCGCGGGCGCGGGCGGAGAAACGCTTCATGATCAGGTTCTTGCCCACGAAGGCCTCGGCGACGACCAGGCTGTCGATGTCGAGGTTGTGGTTGTTCTCGGCGTTGGAGATGGCCGAGTAGAGCGCCTTGCGCACATCGATGGCGATGCGCTTGGGGCTGAACTCCAGCTCGTTCAGGGCGCGCTGGACCGGCAGGCCGCGGATGGACTGGGCCACCAGGTTCAGCTTGCGGGGGCTGGTGCGGAGCGAGGCGATCTTGGCCATGGCCGAGGTCTCGGACAGGCGGCGGGGCTTGGCTTGCTTGCTCATGCGCCTACTTCCTCTTGGCCTTCTTGTCGGCCGCGTGGCCGTAGAAGGTGCGGGTG
>CAXTUT010000184.1:0-5032 GCA_964247465.1 uncultured Caulobacteraceae bacterium
GCGCTAATCAAGCATTCCATTGGCTGAGGCGAGTCTGCCGCCAATTCCAATTTACGTCCCCCCCCCCGCCCCCGCCTTCAGCGCGGCGTTGGCGATGGTGAGTTTGGCGAAGGTCCAGCCGTCGGCGGTTTGTTCGATCTCGCTCAAGACGGCGCGGGCGCGGTCCACCGCCGCCTGGCGGGGGGCGGTCCAGCCGTCGATGGCGGTGGCGACGTCGGGCGCGGGGCGCTTGGCCCGGGCCATGACGGCGCGGACGCGGGCGGTCTGTTCGGCCACCATGTCTAGGATCAGCTCGCGCACCGCCTGCCGCTCATAGGGGTCGCGGCCGGAGATGGAGGCCGCCGCCGCCCGCAGCCGGCGCGGCTCCCGACACCGGGACCGGCCAGGTCGCCACCGACACGCCCGACGGCCAGCCTCCGGCGAGCTATCCGCCGTGCAAGAGCCGCGGCCAGGATCGCTGCGTCCAGACCGGTCACATGGCGGCGAGCAGCCACGCCAAGTCCCATCACCACATGATGAAGAAGCCCGCAGCCTGATCTGCGCCGCTTTGACGATCAAGGCCCCGGCGACATCGCCGGGGCTTTTTTCGTCTCGTCCGATGGCTCCGGCGTTCAGGCGAGCCGACGGCCGGTGACGCGCTCAAGCGTTCGCAGCGGCGACAGGGCCGGCGAACGCATCGCCTCGACGGGAAGCAGATAGGTTTGCTCCAGGGCGTATTGGCCCCTCAGCGCCGCATGCATGACGGCATCGGTGTAGACGATCCACATGCTGCCGCCCGCGAAATCCATCCGCTGCTTGGGGGCTGTTCTCTGGAATTCATCGTCCAACTTGGCGGCGTCGTGTAGTTGGAGCATCATCTGGTCGTAAACCGTCTGGCGTCCCCTGGTGACGCCCACTGCCGCCTTCAGTCCCGCCATGCGGCCTCGTGCGGTAAGCTTGCGGGCGAAGCGGGTCGCGGTCGCCTGAAAATCCTCCTCGCCCACGTCCCACGCCCGGGCCTCGCCGCTGGGATCGATGTTGGCGAACACCCGAAGGATCCGACGGCCTTGGACGGGATTGGCGGGAAAGGCGTCGACGTGCAGACGCCGGTCGTCCTTGCGCCTGCTGAGCGCACGATCGGCGATGGCGCCGGGCCGAAAGCTTGTGCGCCGCCGCTGCAGGGCGGTGGTGTATGAGGGTGTCAGCTCCTCGAGCAACGCGTCGGCGTCGGCGGCGAATCGGGCGACCATCTCCGCCAGCGCCTGGAGGCGGGCGTCGCCCTTGCGCGCGCCGCTCAGCCTGCCCGTCGCGCGGTCCAGGCTGATGTTCTTGGAGCCGACGTCCAGCAGGCCCGGATCGAGCAGCGCCTGTTCCGCGCCGCTCACCGCAAAGGCCCGGCCGGAGACGACCACCACGCCCTCGGACTCCAGCACCTGCGTGGCGCGGCCCGCTGCCGCGGGCTGCGCCGGTCGACCATGAAGCTCCAGGATCTCCTTCATCTCGGGGGTTCTAACCGCCCTGATCGGCAGGCGAAAGCCTGTCGAGCTTGCGCGGGCAAGACGGCGGGGTCATGTCTTGTCCATGCCGGACCCAGCCCGTGAGGCCACCAACCTCGTCCTGCGCGGCTTTTCGCGAGGCGTGCATCGACGATGCCCCCAGTGCAACGGCGGGCCGTTGTTTCGCGGGTATATCAAGGTGCAGGAGACCTGCCAGACGTGCGGCCATGACAACGGCCAGTACCGGGCCGACGACGCCGGACCTTATTTCACAATACTCTTAGTCGGCCATCTGGTGATCGGCCCCATGCTGATCTTCCCCTTCATCTGGCAGGCGCCCATCGTCCTGGTGCTGGGCACCACGCTTCCGCTGATCGCGGTGGCGACCCTGCTTCTCTTGCCGCTCGTCAAGGGTGCGGTCATCGGGGTGCAGTGGGGCATGAAGGCGAAGCGGCTGTTGGCGCCGCCGTCGGCCGTCGAAAGTCCGCCGATCCGGTCTGAGGACCCCGTCCTCGGCGACCCGGTCCTTGGTGACCCGGTCCTCAGTGACGCGCGGCCGCCGTCTGGTCGCGCAGGGCTTTGAACTGCGCACCACTCTTCCATTGCGGCCACGCGTCGGAGTCCGCCAGCTCACGCCCGAGCTTGTAGAGCAGTCCCACGTCGATGGCCTCGCCGCGCAAGTCCCAGTGGGCGCTCCATTCGTCTCCCTGCTGATGGTAGCGATGGGCGACGTAGTCCGCCCGGTAAGCCGCCCCAGCCGCCTTGCCGCCCGTATAGAGGTCCTCGCCCGACTCCAGCGACAGGCCCGGAACGCCGACGCGGGCGAAGGAGAAGTGGTCGGAGCGGAAGAAGTGGCCCTCCTCCGGCGCCGGATCGGGCGAGACGTTGCGGCCTTCCTGCCTGGCCAGCTTGGCGAGCCGATCTTCCAGGTCTTCCTGACCGTTGCCCGAGCTTGAGACGTCTCGGGCCGGACCGTTCGGGGCGAGCGCGTCCATGTTCAGGTCCGCCACGGTGGTGGCGATCGGATAGAGCGCGTGGGTGGCGTAATACTCGGAGCCGAGCAGCCCCTTTTCCTCTCCCGTCACCGCCAGGAACAGCACCGAGCGGTCTGTCGGCGGCGCGCCGGCGTAGACCCGCGCCAGCTCGATCAGGGCGGCCACGCCGCTGGCGTTGTCCACGGCCCCGTTGAAGATCGTGTCCCCGTGAGCGTCGGGCGAGCCGACGCCCAGGTGGTCCCAGTGGGCGCTGTAGATCACCGTATCGTCCGGGCGCGTCTTGCCGACCCAGCGGCCCACGACGTTGTGGCTGACGATGCGGCTGTGATCGACTGCATAGTCGGCCGAGAAACTCAGGCCGTTCAGCACGACGGGGCGAAAGTCCGGACTTTGGGCGGCCTTCTTCTGCGCCTCGAAGTCCAGGCCGGCCTGTCTGAACATCGCCACGGCCGCGTCGCGCTGGATCCAGCCCTGGACCAGCGGATGAGCCTTGCCGGGGTCTGAACGGACGACGTCGAACTGGGCGATGCTGTTGGAGTTCTTCACCGTCGCCCAGCCGTAGCCGGCAGGTCCGGTCTCATGCACGATGAGCATGCCGAGCGCCCCCTGGCGGGCGGCCTCCTCGTACTTGTAGGTCCAGCGGCCATAGTAGGTCATGGCGCGACCGCCGAAGCAGCCCGGGCTCTTGTCCAGCTTCGCAGCCTCGAAGTCGGGATCGTTGATCAGCACCACGGCGATCTTGCCGTGCAGGTCCACGCCCTTGAAGTCGTCCCACTTGCAGACATCGGAGTCGACGCCGTAGCCGACGAACACCAGGGGCGCACGCTGCACCGCCACCTTGCTCACCGGGATCAGCGTCTGGACGACCACCTGCTCCCCCTGGTCCAGGCGTTGTGCGGTGCTGCCCACGCTGAGGCTCATCCGCACCGGCCCGGTGACGGCGAAGCGGGCGAGGGGGACATCCTGGTACCAGCTCCCGTTCGCGCCGCCCGGCTGTACGCCGGCGGCGGCGAACTGCTGGGCGATGTAGGCGATGGCCTTCGCCTCGCCGGGCGTGGCGGGACCTCGGCCCTCGAAGTCGTCGGAGGCCAGAACGCGGATATGCGTCGAGAGACGGGCGGGATCGATCGGGGTGTTCGGCGGTTTGGGCGCGGCGACAGCGGAGGTCGCCGCCGCGCCGAGGGCGAGCGTGAGGGGCAGGGCGCGCAGCATCGGTGCAATCCACATTTCGGCCGCCATCGTTAAGCGGCGTCCGCTGCGCTCACAAGCGGGGAACTGCCGGAGCCGCGATCGCTTGTTGCAACGACAGGGAGAGCGGGATGCGCTGGATGACCTTGGCCGCCGGCGTGTCGCTCGTCCTGGCCGGCTGCGCCGACGGCCCCACGCCGGACGGGGCGCCGCGGCGGGTGCAAGGCGACGCCGACCAGGTAAGCATACTCGGCGGCCGCCTGGACTCCCTGCCGCTGGCGATCGGTCACTGCGCGCGCTTCGGCCGATCGGCGCAATGGAGCCACGCCGAAGGGGATCGCTCGGTCTACGCCTGCGTCAAGAACCCCTAGCGTTCGCCACGCTGCCGAGCCGTCGTCGCTTACCGCGGCTTCGGAGCCCCGACCGGCCCGTGCCCGAACAGGTCCAGGAAGGCGTTGTCGGGCGAAAGGACCAGGACGGTGTTGTCGGGATTGAGCGCCTGGTCGTAGGCCTCCAGGCGGCGGAAGAAGCGGGCGAACTCAGGGTCTTTGCCGTAGGCGACGCCCAAGATGTCCGCGCGCTGGGCGTCGCCGCCGCCGCGGATATCGAGGGCTTGGCGCTCTGCGTCCGAACGGATGTCCATCGCCTCGCGATCGGCCAGCGCGATCGCCTCGCGCTTGTGCGTCTCGCCGTCCAGGCGGACCTGGGCGGCCTGCCGCGTCTCTTCCTCCTGCATCCGCCGCCCGATGGCCTGGACGTCGGTCGACGACGAGACGGCGGCGGCGAGGCTGACGTCGGTGATCTGCACGCCCAGCCGGTCTGCGGCGGCGGCATGGCGCGCCGCGAGCAGGGCCGAGCGGGTCAGCGACGCACCGCCGTCGGACACGACGTCCTGCAGCCTGGCGGCGCCCAGGGCCCTGCTCACGCTCGTCTGGAGCAGCGATCGCAGCCGCTCGCCGCCTGACGGGTCGTCGCCGCCTTCGGTCCCGTAGGCCTGCAGGGGGTCCACGATGCGGTAGGACAGGGCGGAGGCGACCTTGATCCGGCCGCCGTCTGCGGTGGTCGCCTCGGTCGGCTCGCCCTGCAGCGTCAGCGTCCGCCGGTCGTAGCGCAGCACGCGCTCGGCGAGCGGCCATTTCGCGTACAGTCCAGGTCCTTGCGTCGCGCCGCCGGCGTTCAAGACCCGCGTGGGTTCGCCGAAGCGGAGCACGAGCGCCTGCTGCGCCTGCCCGATCGTGTAGAGCGAGCTCGCCGCCGTCCAGAGCAGGGCTGCGCCGGCAAGGCTAAGCAGCAGCAGCGGACGGCTTTTCATAAGGTCGGGCCCGTCGCTGCGGAAGCGGGCGGCGGCGACCCGGAGCCCACGCCGTCCTGGCC
>CAXTUT010000185.1:0-5027 GCA_964247465.1 uncultured Caulobacteraceae bacterium
GCGCTCGGCGCCGGATGCGCGAGCGCGCTCGCGCAGCCACTCGTCGAACACGTCGCGGTCGACCATGGCGACGAAATCCTGCTCGACGGGCATGCGCACCCGCGCGCCGGACGGGGCGACCACGCCGGCGCTGTCGACCCTGGCGCAGAGCGCCGCCTCGGGGATGTCAAACTCGCGCAGGACCACGGGCGGCATGGCCCCGCCGCAGGGCTTGATGCGCCCCGCCCTGTCCAGCAGCACGACGCGCCGGCCCGCGCCGGCCAACTCGTGCGCCGCCGTAGCGCCGGCCGGGCCGCCGCCGACCACAGCCACGTCGTAGAGGGTGTCCGCCGCCATCGCCGTCTCCGTCCGGCCGACTCGGGGTCGCCCGCCATCGTGAGAGGAGCGCGCCGCTCCCGTGTCAAGGCGAAGCGCCGTCCGGACGAAGATGCGGCAGGGCAGGGCGATTGGTCTTGCATACGCGACCGCCTTGGCGCGATGAGGCCGTGATCGCTGCAGGACGCGCCTTCGAGACGCCGCGCCGCCGATCGGAGGAACCGCGATGAGCTCGTCCCCGCCCACCCTGTCACGCGAAGTGCGCCTGGCCGCGCGTCCGCACGGCCTGCCCAAGGCGTCGGATTTCACCGTCGCCGAAGTGGCGCTGCCCGAGCCCGGTGCGTCTGAGGTCCAGGTCAAGAACCTCTACATGTCGGTCGACCCCTACATGCGCGGCCGCATGTACGACCGGCCGAGCTATGTGCCCCCCTTCAAGGTCGGCGAGGCGCTCCAGGGCGGGGCGGTCGGCGAGGTGGTCGCCTCCGACAGCCCCGACTTCAAGCCGGGCGATCTGGTCAGCTCCATGCTCGGCTGGCGCGAGGCGTTCAACGCCCCGGCCTCGGCGCTGCAGAAGATCGACGCGCGGGGGCTCGCGCCGCAGGCCTTCCTGGGCGCGGCGGGCCTGCCCGGTATGACCGCCTGGGTCGGACTCATGAAGGTGGCGGGCGTGAAGCCGGGCGAGACCGTGTTCGTCTCCGCCGCCGCGGGCGCGGTCGGCCAGATCGCCTGCCAGATCGCCAAGTTGAAGGGCGCCACCGTCATCGGCTCCGCCGGCGGCCCGGAGAAGTGCGCCTGGGTGCGCGAGATCGGCGCGCAGGCCGCGATCGACTACAAGGCCGAGGCCGACCTGACCGCAGCGCTGCGCCGCGCCGCGCCCCAGGGGATCGACGTCTATTTCGAGAATGTCGGCGGCGAGCACCTGACCGCGGCGCTGGACGTGGCCAAGCCGTTCGCTCGCTTCGCGATCTGCGGCATGATCTCGGGCTACAACGACACCACCCCGACGCCGGGGCCGACGAACCTCAACATGATCATCGGCAAGCGGCTGCGGCTGGAGGGCTTCATCGTCTCCGACCACTTCGCTCAGATGCCCGAGTTCCTCGGCGAGATGACCGGCTGGGTCGCCAAGGGGACGGTGCGCTGGCGCGAAACGGTGGACGAGGGCATAGAGGCCGCGCCCGGCGCCTTCCTGAAGCTGTTCGCCGGCGAGAACATCGGCAAGATGTTGGTGAAGCTAGGCTAAGCCGAGCGGCGGTCCGGCCGTCTCAGCCGGCTGCGCCGTCGCTGGAGCGGCGGAGCCGGGGCGAAACCAGGCTACGGTGGGCGGCGAGCGCCATCAGCAGCGTGACCGTGATCACGATCGCCATGGCCTGAGACGCCCGGCCCGGGATCAAGCTGGTCGCCGCGCCCGACAGGCTGCCCACCCCGAAGAAGGCCGTCCCGATCAGCGCAGCGGTCGCGCCGGCCCGGTGCCGGTCCACGCTCATGGCCGCCGCGGTCGTGTTGGGCTGGCTGAACCCCAGCGCCGAAATGACCACGAACAGCGGCGCAAGCAGGCCCATGAGCCCGCCCCACTGCGTCCAGGCGCACAGCGCCAGCACGGCGGCCGCGCATAGGGCCCCGACCAGCCCGACCTGGAGCAGGGTGTCGCCCGGGATGCGGCGGGCGAGGCGCGCGTTGACCTGGCTGGCGCCGACCAGACCTACCGCGTTGACGCCGAACACCCAGCCGAAGTGGGCGGCGGGAATGTGCAGCTCGCCGATCACCACCCGCGGCGCCGAGGTGATGTAGCTGAATAGCGCCGCCCCCGAGAGCGCGCCGGTCAGCAGATAGCCGACAAGCAACGGCTGGCGCAGCAGAGCGACATAGCTTGCGCCCGCGGTCTCCGCTGCGGCGCGCAGGCGCGTAGCTTCGGAACGGCTTTCCGGCAGCCGCCGGAAAGCCGCCGTTCCGGCCGCAATCCCGAACAGCGCCTGCACGCCGAAGATCCACCGCCAGCTCGCCACCCCCAGCACCCAGCCGCCGACCAGCGGCGCGACCACGGGCGCGACCCCGAACACCAGGCTGAGCAGGGCGAAGACGTGCAGCACCTCGTGGTCGTCGTAGCGGTCGCGCACGACCGCACGGCTGACCACCATGCCTGCGCAGGCGCCCAACGCCTGGATCAGGCGCGCCGCAATCAGCAGCCCGACGTTCGCGGAGACAGCGCACAGGCCGCTGGCGACGCAGAACAGCGCCACCCCGGCCAGGATCGGCGCGCGCCGCCCGAACCGGTCCGACAGCGGCCCGAACACCAGTTGTCCGAACGCCAGGCCGAGCAGAAAGGTGGAAATGGTGGCCTGGGCCGCGCCCGGAGACGCGTGAAGGTCAGTCGCCATGCGCGGCAGGGCGGGCAGATACATGTCCATGGCCACCGAGCCGAACATGCTGAGCCCGGCCAGCAGGATGACCTCGCCCCAAGGCGCATGCGCCTTGCCGGCCAGCCCGGCGCGGCGGTGCGCGACGGCGGCGTCGGCCATCTCCGCCGCAGCGTCAGGCTCGAACGCCGCCGCCGCCGCCCGCTCCTTGGCGGTCATCTCCATCGCAGGCCCGTTCATGGCGCGCCTTCTAGGCCCTCGGCTTACAGCGCGATAGGCGCGGCTGGACAGGCCAGGCGTCAGCAACCATGTAAGCCGCAGGTGTTTTCGAGGGCTTCCGCCATGAGCGAACTGACCGCCACCTCCGCTTTCCCCAAAACCACGCCCATCTACAAGCCGCCGAGCGCCAGCCTTGACCTGCCGCGGGCGGTGCGGGCCTTCCGCGCCCTGCTGCGAAACAAGGAGGACACCGCCCAGGTGTTCGAGATCATGCGGGCTCTCAACGGGCGCTCCACAGCGCGCGGCTACCAGCGCCTGCTCCACACCCGCGGCGGCGGCCGGCTGGCTTACGCGCGCGAGGAGCTGATCGAGCACCTGGACGACGACGCGGCCATGGCGATCTATCCGACGGGCTCGGTCGGCGCGACGTATCTGGCCTGGCGCACCGCCGAGGGCCTTTCCGCCGAGGGCCTGGCCCAAGAGAGCCGCAAGGGGCTCGACATGAGCAAGCTTGAGACCCAGCACCCCTACGCCTGGTTCGGACGGCGCATCCGCGACGTGCACGACCTATGGCATATCCTGGGCGGCTACGGCCGCGACAGCCTGGGCGAGTCCTGCCTGGTGGCCTTCTCCTTCGCCCAGACCCGCGGGCCGGGCTGGGCCCTGATCGCGCTCGGCGCGGCGCTGAACGCGCGGCGGATGGGCGGCGGCCCGGAACACGTCGCCGCGATCTGGGAAGGTTTCCAGCGTGGGCGCAAGGCCGGCTGGCTGATGGCGGAGGACTACCGCACCATCCTGGCCGAGCCGGTGGCCGCGGCTCGCGCGCGGCTGAACATCGCGCCGCCGCTGCGATACGACGCCATCACGCCGGAGCGTCGCGACGTGATGGGGGCGGCGAAGATCGCGGCCTGAACGGCGGCGTCAGCCGATCCTGCCGCGCGCCAGCCGGCCGATGTCCCCCTCGTAGCCGACCAGCCGCCATGTCCCGTCCTCGTCGCGGAAGACCAGCGTGCAGGGACCGTCCTTGCGGGTCACCACGCACACCTCCCCGTCGCCGATGTTGCGTAGAAGGGTGCTGATCTCCAGCCGGTTGGGGATCGGCCGGTCGGGGGCGTAGCCCAGCCGGATGGCCAGGGCGCGGAAGGTCTCGGGCTGGACGAGGGCGTCGACGCCGACGTCGACCAGCGGCCCCGCCAGCAGCGCGCCCAGCGTCTGGACGCTGGCGTCGCCATGCGCCTGCGCCTGGCCGGCGATCAAGCGCGACTTCAGCTGCGCCTTCAGCGCTGGACGATCGACGTGGGCGTCGAAGCCCTGCCGGTCGCCGTCGCGGATCGACACCAGGAAGGCGTGGATGTCGCCCGCCGCCTCGAAGCGCGGAACCGTGGCGCACGCGGAGAGCGCTAGGGCGGCGAGCAGGGCCAGGAGGGAGTGCGGGCGCGGACGGCGAAGCGGCATGGGGTAGCCTCTACGCGTCCTTCCGCGATTGTTCGAGCCCCTCTTCGCCTTCCGGTTCGGCGTCGACCTCAAGCGGCGGGACTACAATCAGCCGCCCCTCCGACAGTCGCACCTCGGGCACGGCCTCGCGCGTGAAGGGGATCAGCAGGCTCGGCCGGCCGCCGCCCGGGTCGATCTCCAGGATGTCGCCGGCCTTGAAGTCGTGCACCGCCTTGACCTTGCCGAAAGGCAATCCGTCGGCGGTGTAGGCGAACATGCCGATCAGGTCGGCGAGGTAGAACTCGTCTTCGTCGTTCGGCGGCGGCAGCGCCTCGCGTGGGACGTACAGGCGCAGGCCCCGCATGGCGTCCGCGGCCTCCTTGTTGGCCAGTTCAGGCGCACGCGCGATCACCGCGCCCTTCGCGGGGCGGGCGGTCTGCAGGGTAAGCGCGGTCGAGCCGTCCTCCCGCAGCAGCGTGCGATAGCCCAGCAGGCTCAGCGGGTCTTCGGTATAGGCGGTGATCCGCACCTCGCCGCGCACGCCGAAGGCTCCCGCCACCCGTCCGACCAGGACGCGCTTCATCGCCCTTCCCCCACGCAGGGGAAAGGCGACGCGGACATCAGGCCTCGACCGTCGCTTCGGCGGCGGGCTCTTCGACCGGCGGCGGCGGCGCCGCGGCGGCGGCGGCCAGGGCCTCGGCG
>CAXTUT010000186.1:0-4987 GCA_964247465.1 uncultured Caulobacteraceae bacterium
AAGAAGTTCGGCGGCGAGCATGCGCTGGCCGGCAACATCCTGGTGCGCCAGCGCGGCACCAAGTTCTGGCCGGGGACCAACGTCGGTCTCGGCCGCGACCACACCCTGTTCGCCACGGCGACCGGTGCGGTGAAGTTCACGACCAAGCGCGACGACCGCACCTACGTCTCCATCGTGCCGGCCAACGAGAACACCTCCGAGCCCCAGCACACCGACGTGATGGCCGCCGAGTAACGCAGCGATCCTTATACCGGATCGCACCAGCGATCCGGATCGCGAGAGTCCCGCGGGGGAGTCCGGAGCGCCGGGCTCCTCCGTTTTCATTTCCCCTCGGGCGCGCAGGACCTTCGGGATCGGAGGAGGGGACATGTTTGCTGATGTACCGGCGCCGAGGCTGGAGACCGCCAGGCTTGTCTTGCGTGCACCCCAGTCTGGCGATGCGGTCTATCTCGCCGACTTGGCCAACGATATCGAGGTCGCGCGCATGACGACACGCGTGCGACATCCTTATCGGCTCGCCGACGCTCAAGCCTATGTCGCCTCAATGATCGGCGCTGATCCCGGCGTCGAGCAGGCGTTCGCCCTGGCGCACCGCGACTTCGGCGTGATCGGCATGGCCGGCCTTCATCCCAGCGAGGATCGACACGCCGAGCTCGGCTACTGGATCGGGCGGACCTTCCGCGGACGCGGCTTCGCCACGGAGGCGGCGCAGGCCGTAGCCCGATGGGCGGCGCAGGCGTGGGGGCGGCGCGCGCTGGTGTCCGGCCACTTCGCGGACAATCCGGCATCCGGCCGCGTGCTGGAGAAGGCGGGCTTCCTCTACACCGGCGAGGTGCGGCCGCGCTTCAGCCTGGGACGGGGGCAGGCGGTGGCGACGCGCATGATGGTCTGGCTTGCGTGAGGGCGGCGGCGGTGGAGGCTGGTTCGCCGACCCTGCTCCCTCCGCGTCTTCATCCTCGGGTTTGTCCCGTGGAGCGAGCCCTCAGCCGTATGGCGCTGGCGGCGCCGCAGGCGCTCTGGGCTCCGCCGGCCTTGTCCTTGGGACGAGCCCGAGGATGACGGAGACAAGGGGAGTGCCTGCCGTCACACGCCAGCGTCATTGGCTGCCGGAGCGTGACATCCGCGCTATCCTGCGCCGCGCGCCTCGAAGATGGAGGCGAAGCCGTCGGCGCGCACCCGGCGCGCCAAGTCCCGCTTCAGCCGCATGATCAGGCCCGGGCCTTGGAACGCCAGGGCGGTGTAGAGCTGCACCGCGCAGGCGCCGGCGCGGATCTTGGCGTAGACGTCCGCCGCCGACGCGACTCCGCCCGCGCCGATCAGCGCCAGCTCCGCAGTCCCGTTGGCCTCATGGAAGACGCGCAGGGTGCGGGTGCTGAGCGTCATCAGCGGCGAGCCCGACAGGCCGCCGGTCTGCCCGCGATGGCGCGAGCGCAGATCGTCCGGCCGGCTGACGGTGGTGTTCGACACCACGATGCCGTTGAGCCCGAAGGCGGCCGCCACCCGCACGATGTCGCCCACCTCGCTGTCCTTCAGGTCCGGGGCGACCTTCAGCAGCAGCGGGTAGTCGCGCGCACCGTTGAGCGTCGCGCGCGCATCGCGTAGCCGGCCGCACAGCTCCTCCAGAGCCGCTCGGCCCTGCAGCTCGCGCAAGCCCGGCGTGTTGGGCGAGGAGACGTTGACGGTGAAATAGTCGCATAGCCCCCACAGCCGCTGCAGCCCGGTGACGTAGTCGCCGATACGGTCGGCGGAGTCCTTGTTGGTGCCCAGGTTGGCGCCCACCACGCCTCGCCGCCGCCCTTGCAGCCGCTCCGCAAAACCGTCCAGCCCGCCGTTGTTGAAGCCCAGCCGGTTGATCACGGCCTTGTCCCGGTGCAGGCGGAACAAACGCGGCCCCGCGTTGCCGGACTGGGAGAGCGGGGTGACCGTGCCGCATTCCACGAAGCCGAAGCCCGCGGCGAGCATAGGATTGAAGACCTCCGCGTCCTTGTCGAAGCCCGCGGCCAGCCCGATGCAG
This sequence comes from uncultured Caulobacteraceae bacterium, assembly GCA_964247465.1. Classification (GTDB taxonomy): domain Bacteria; phylum Pseudomonadota; class Alphaproteobacteria; order Caulobacterales; family Caulobacteraceae; genus CAHJWH01. The sequence continues at coordinate 2,015 of CAXTUT010000186.1, forward strand.
TTGGGCAGGTCCATTCCGGCGAGCCGCAGGGCGAGCGCCGGGTCGCCCAGCCCTGTTTCCCTTGGGCCCAGACCGCTCTTCAAGGCCCGCAGGGTGATGCGATGAGCCGTCTCCGGCTCGAACAGGCGCAGGGTGCGTGCGGCGAGATCATACAGCATGGTCAGGCCTCCAGCCGGCCCGGATCGGGCCACCCCTCGGCGTTCAGCTCCAGGGGGGCGGCGCTGCGCACCCAGCGGGGTTTCAACTCGCCGTAAAGGTGCGGGAACAGCTCGCCGCCGCGCGAGGGCTCCCACTTCAGCGCCTCGCCGAGCTCGTCTGCGTGCAGTTTCAACATCACCAGCCCGGCCTGTCCCGCAAAGTGCAGCCGCGCCGTCTCCCCAGCTTGGGCGGCGGTGGACAGATGGATGTAGCCGTCGCGCACGTCCACCGCGGACCCTCGGAAGGCGCCGGCGTCCTGGGCGGCGATCCACTCGGCGCGGGGCAGAATCTTGTAGACGTGGCTCATGCGGCCGGGCCGCTCGGCCCGAAGACGCCGAGGCAAGCGGTGCGGCCGCCTGCAAACTCGAAGGCGGCTGCGGTGGCGGTGGGAAAGCCGTCGGTGATCGCCGCCCGCGCCTCCACCCCGATCACCGTGCACGCCTTGACCAGCGAAAGCGCCAGGGCGTGGACGCCGGGATTGTGGGCCACGAGCAGGACCGTGTCGGCCTCGGCCGCCTCCGCCGCCTCGTGCAGGGTCTCCGCGGGCGCATTGTAGAGCCCGTCCACGGTGCGTACGCGTACGTCCGGCAGGTGGAGCGCCATCGCCTCCAGCGTCTGGCGCGTGCGCAGCGCCGGCGAGACCAGCGCCACGTCCGCGATCAGACCCGTGGCCGCCAGCGCCTGGCCCACGGCTGCGGCGTCCGCATGGCCGGCTGCGGTGAGGGCGCGGTCGGCGTCCTCCCCGCTCGTCGCGCGACGCTCCGCGGCGGCGTGACGAAGGACGATCAAACGTTTCATGGCCGCTACATGGCCGCTATCGCGACATCGCGCCATAGGCGACAAGGCGCCGGTGCGCTCCAAACCCGGCGGGAGCGCTATCCCGCCTGGCGCGCCGGCGGCTCGCGCAGCTGCTCCACCAGGGTGCGGAAGGCGTCGCCGCGAACCTCGAAGTCAGGATACTGGTCGAAGGAGGCGCAGGCGGGCGAGAGCAGCACCACCGCCTCGCGTCCGCTCGCGGCGGCGTCGCGGAAGGCGTGCTCCACTGCGCAGTCCAGTGTGCCGCAGACCTCGGCCGGCGCGTGGCCGTTTAGCGCGCGGGCGAAGTCGCCGGCCGCCTCGCCGATCAGGTAGGCCTTCTCCACTCGGTCGAACAGGTCGGCCAGGGGCGCGATGCCGCCGGCCTTTTCCCGCCCGCCGGCGATCCAGTAGAACTTCGGGATGGCGCACATGGCCTGGCGCGCGGCGTCGGCGTTGGTGGCCTTGCTGTCGTTGACGAAGCGCACGCGCCCGACCGACCCCACGTCCTCCATCCGGTGCGCCAGCCCCGGGAAGTTCATCACCGCGTCCGCCGCGTCCTTGGGCGAGACGCCGAGCGCGATGGCGGCGGCGTAGGCGGCGGCCGCGTTCTGCCAGTTGTGGCGGCCGGGCAGGCCGGGCGCGCGGCTGAGGTCGGCCACCTCCAGCGTCCGCTCGCCGGTGGCGTCGTACAGCATCCCCTGCAGGGCGTAGTAGCCGCGCCCCATGGCCCGGCCAGCGGAGATCGGGCGGATGGTGCGCCGGTTCAGGGCGAGCAGCTCGGTGCAGACGGTCTGGCCGATGGCGTCGTCCACGCCCACGATGGCGGTGTCGCCCTTGCCCTGGTTCTGGAACACCCGCCGCTTGGCCGCGACATAGCCGTCCATGCCGCCGTGCCGATCCAGATGGTCGGGCGAGACGTTGAGCAGGATGGCCGCGTCGGCCTTCAGGCTGGAGGTCAGGTCGAGCTGATAGCTCGACAGTTCCAGGACATAGACCGCACCGCCGTGCATGGCCTCCAGCCCCAGCACGCCCGCGCCGATGTTGCCGCCGATCAGGGCGTCCTTGCCCGCCGCGTTCAGGATGTGGCCGAGCAGGGCCGTGGTGGTCGATTTGCCGTTGGTGCCGGTGATGGCGGCGATCTTGGGCCGCTTCCAAGGTTCCGCAGCGTTGACGGTGCGGGCGAACAACTCCACGTCGCCTACGATCTCCACGCCCGCGGCCTTGGCCTTCTGCACCGTCCAGTGCGGGGTGGGATGGGTCAGCGGCACGCCGGGCGACAGGAGCAGAGCGTCGAAGCGCGAGAAGTCGGCCACCGACAGGTCGGCGACGGCCAGCCCTTCCGCGGCGGCGCGGGCTCGGGCGTCGGCGTTCTCGTCCCACAGCGACACCTCGGCGCCGCCGGCGACGAGCGCGCGCGCAGCGGTCAGCCCCGTGCGCGCAAGGCCGAAGACCGCGACCGACTTGTTCTGGACACCAGCGACCGGGATCATCTGGCGCTCACCTCAGCTTCAAGGTGGCGAGGCCGGCGAGCGCCAGCAGGATGGAGACGATCCAGAAGCGGATGACCACGGTGGACTCCGCCCAGCCGAGCTTCTCGAAGTGGTGGTGGATGGGCGCCATCAGGAAGACGCGCCGGCCGGTCCGCTTGAAGTAGCCGACCTGGATCATGACGCTAAGCGTCTCGGCCACGAACAGGCCGCCCACGATCACCAGCACGATCTCGTGCTTGGCGACTACGGCGATGGTGCCGAGCGCACCGCCCAAGGCGAGCGATCCGGTGTCGCCCATGAAGATCTTGGCCGGCGGCGCGTTGTACCAGAGGAAGCCCATGCCGGCGCCCATCAGCGCCCCGCAGATCACCGCCATCTCGCCCGCGCCGGGGATCGGATGGACCTGCAGGTAGTCGGCGAACTTCAGGTTGCCGACCAGATAGGCGATGAAGCCGAAGGCGGCCGCGGTGATCATCACCGGCACGAT
>CAXTUT010000187.1:0-4985 GCA_964247465.1 uncultured Caulobacteraceae bacterium
CGCGGTTGGCGTCGTCGTTCTCCAGGAACGGGATCAGCGCGGCGGCCACCGACACCACCTGCTTGGCCGACACGTCCATGTAGTCGACCTGCTCGGACGGAGCGACGGTGACGTCCCCGTTGATGCGGACCTGCACCAGCTCGTCGGTCACCTTGCCCGCGCCGTCGACCTTCAGGTTGGCCTGGCCGATGGTGTGCTTGGATTCCTCCATGGCCGACATGTAGACGACCTCGCCGTCCGGCGAGCCGTTGTTCACGCGGCGATAGGGGCTCTCGATGAAGCCGTACTTGTTCACCCGGGCGTGGGTGGCGAGGCTGTTGATCAGGCCGATGTTCGGGCCTTCCGGCGTCTCGATCGGGCAGATGCGGCCGTAGTGGGTGGGGTGCACGTCGCGCACCTCGAAGCCCGCCCGCTCACGGGTCAGGCCGCCCGGACCGAGCGCCGAGAGACGACGCTTGTGGGTGATCTCGGACAGCGGGTTGGTCTGGTCCATGAACTGGCTGAGCTGGGAGGAGCCGAAGAACTCCCGCACCGCCGCGGCCGCCGGCTTGGCGTTGATCAGGTCGTGGGGCATGACCGTGTCGATATCGACCGAGGACATGCGCTCCTTGATCGCCCGCTCCATGCGCAGCAGGCCGACCCGGTACTGGTTCTCCAGCAGCTCGCCCACCGAGCGGACCCGACGGTTGCCGAGGTTGTCGATGTCGTCGATCTCGCCCCGGCCGTCGCGCAGGCCTACCAGCAGCTTCAGCACCGCCAGCACGTCTTCCTTGCGCAGCACGCGGATCTCGTCGGAGACGTCGTCCTCCAGCCGCATGTTCATCTTCACGCGGCCGACGGCGGAGAGGTCGTAGCGCTCGGCGTCGAAGAACAAGCCGCGGAACATGTTCTCCGCGGCCTCGACCGTCGGCGGCTCACCCGGGCGCATGACGCGGTAGATGTCGAACAGCGCGTCCTCGCGGTTGCTGCTCTTATCGACGCGGAGCGTGTTGCGCATGTAGGCGCCGACCGTGACGTGGTCGATGTCCAGCACCTCGATGGTGGAGAAGCCCTGGTCCTCCAGGGCCTGGATCGCCACCGGATCCAGCTCGTCGCCGGCCTCGGCGTAGATCTCGCCGGTCTCCATGTTCACCGCGTCCGCCGCCAGGAACCGCCCGATCAGGGCGTCCGGCGCCACCAGCAGGGTGGTGACGCTGTCGGCGAACTTCTTGGCGTTGCGTGCGCTGATCTTCACGCCCGCCGGCGCGATCTCCTCGCCGGTGTCGGCGTTCACGAGGGCGAAGTCGGGCTTCACGCCCCTCCAGCGCTCGGGGTTGTAGGGCGTGGCCCAGCCGGCTTCGCGCTTCTCGAACGGAATGACCTTGTAGAAGGTCTTCAGGATCTCCTCGCCGTCCATGCCGAGCGCCATCAGGAAGGCGGTGGCCGGGAGCTTCCGCCGACGGTCGATGCGGACGTAGACGATGTCCTTGGCGTCGAACTCGAAATCGAGCCAGGAGCCGCGGTAGGGGATCACCCGGGCCGCGAACAGCAGCTTGCCCGAGGCGTGGGTCTTGCCCTTGTCGTGGTCGAAGAAGACGCCCGGCGAGCGGTGCATCTGGCTGACGATCACCCGCTCGGTGCCGTTGACGATGAAGGTGCCCTTCTCCGTCATCAGCGGGATGTCGCCCATGTAGACGTCCTGCTCCTTGATGTCCTTGACGGAGCGGGCGCCGGTGTCCTCGTCGTTCTCGAACACGATCAGGCGCAGCTTGACCTTCAGGGGCGCCGCGAACGTCATGTCGCGCTGGATGCACTCCTCGACGTCGTACTTGGGGTCCTCGAACTCGTAGGAGACGTATTCGAGCACCGCGCGCTCGTTGAAGTCCTTGATCGGGAAGACCGACTTGAACACCGCCTCGACGCCCTCGTCCCGGCGCTCGGGCGCCCGCGTCTCGCGCTGCAGGAACTGCTCGTAGGAGGAGCGCTGCACCTCAATCAGGTTGGGCATCTGCACCGCCTCGGGGATGCGGCCGAACGACTTGCGGATGCGCTTCTTGCCCGTGAAAGACACGGCGTCGGTATTGAGCTGAACCATGGTGCTCCCTTGCGCGGGGGGTCAGGCCGCGCGGATTCTGCATATCAGGGCGCGTGACGGCGCGCCGTGAAACTCGCCTGCGTCCACCCTCGGATCAGGCCGGCCCCGCGAGAGGTCGGCCTGACGGACGCTAGCTGTGGCCTTCGCCTGTGACGCGAAGACCCGCCTTCGCTCGATCTGAGGGCGGCGGATCGAGCCTCGGCGCTGAAGCGCGATCATTAAGAGTCGGGCAAGCTGAGACATATAGCCGATTTTGCGACGATGAGAAGGCCTGATGGAACCTTTTCCGGAACCGACGGAGCCGAGCCCCGTCGCATGACTTGCCTCACACCAACCCTCAGGCGGGAAGCAGCACCGTCTTGAGGTTCATGAACTCGTGCAGGCCATACGGCCCCAGTTCGCGGCCGTGACCGGAGGCCTTCACGCCGCCGAACGGCGCCTCGGGCGAAGAGGCCAGCATCTGGTTGACGGCGGTCATGCCGGCCTCGATGTCGCGCACGAAACGTTCCTGCTCCGAAGGGTCGGTGGTCCAGACCGAGGAGCCGAGTCCGTAGGGGATGTCGTTGGCGATGCGGATGGCCTGGTCGATGTCGGCGGCGCGGAACACCATGGCGATGGGCCCGAACAGCTCCTCCGCCATGAACGGGCTGTCCAGCGCCACTTCGGTGATGACGCCTGCGGACATGTAGGCGCCGGGGCCCGGCAGGGCCTCTCCTCCGAGCAGCAGGCGCGCGCCCTGCGCCTTCGCCTCTTCGATCTGGGCCAGCACGGTGTCGCGCTGCTCGTGGCTGGAGAGCGGGCCCATTTCGGTGGCCGGGTCCGTCGGGTCGCCCGCCTTCACCGCGCGCATGGCGGCGCAGAACTTGTCCAGGAAGGCGTCGTAGACGTCGGCGTGCACGATCATCCGCTTGGCGCAGATGCAGGACTGCCCGGTGTTCTGGATGCGGGCCTTCACCGCCTGCTTCACCGCCGCCTCAAGGTCGGCCGAAGGCATGACGATGAAGGGGTCCGAGCCGCCGAGCTCCAGCACCACCTTCTTCAACGCACGCCCGGCCTGCTCCGCCACGGCGCGCCCGGCGCCCTCGCTGCCGGTGAGGGTCACCGCCACCACCCGGTCGTCGGCGATCAGGGCGCCCACGGCCGAGGACTTCACCGCCAAGTTCTGGAACAGCCCCTCGGAGCCTCCGGCGGCGTGCACCATGTCCTCCATCCGCGACGCCACGCCCTGCACGAGGCTGGCGTGCTTCAGCAGGCCCACGTTGCCGGCTAGGAGGGTGGGCGCTAGGAAACGCACCGCCTGCCAAAAGGGGAAGTTCCACGGCATGACGGCCAGCACCGGTCCTTGGGGCAGGTAGCGCACCTCCGCCGACCCGCCGTTGGACAAGGCGGTGCGGACCGGCTCCAGCATCGCCGGCCCCGCCTTGGCGTAATAGCGGAAGGCGGCCGTGCACTTGTCGACCTCCGCCAGCGCTGAGGCGTAGGTCTTGCCCATCTCGGCGGTGGCGGTGGCGGCGAGCTTCTCGCGGTTGGCCTCGTACTGCTCGGCGATGCGCAGCAGCAGGGCCGTCCGGGTGGGGATGTCTGTCTCGCGCCACCGCTTGAAAGCGGCGACCGCCTCGTCCAGCTTGGCGTCGACTTCGGCCCCGGTCAGCTCGGGATAGGAGGCGATCTCCTCGCCGGTGGCGGGGTTGACGCTACGAAACATGACGATCCTCAGGAAGCTGTAGGCCTTATCTTGGCTGCGACGACGAAGGCGGTCAGCGCTTCGGTGTCCCCGAACTTGACCCGGCAGTCTAGGGTCGTCTGCAGCCGAGCCCAAGGCGGCGGCTGCGCAGGCATAGCTGGGTGCTGAAGCGCGACGGGTCGGCTCCGCTCTCGCCGCCAAGCCCCGCCTGGCGACCGCACGGCAGAACGGGCTCGGAGGTCGTCCTCCGAGCCCGTCCTTGATCGTCGGACCTGATGCGGTCGGTCCTACTTGATCTCGACCTTCGCGCCGGCGTCTTCCAGCTTCTTCTTGATGTCTTCGGCGTCCTGCTTGGAGATGTTCTCCTTCACGGGCAACGGCGCGCCTTCCACCAGGTCCTTGGCCTCCTTCAGGCCGAGGTCGGAGCGGATGGAGCGGACTTCCTTGATGACGTTGATCTTCTTGTCGCCGCCGGACATCAGCATGACGGTGAACTCGGTCTGCTCTTCGACCGGAGCGGCGGCTTCGCCACCGCCGGCGGCCGCAGGAGCGGCGAAGGCGACCGGAGCGGCGGCGCTGACGCCCCACTTCTCTTCCAGCAGCTTGGACAGCTCGGCGGCTTCGAGCACGGTGAGGGAGGACAGGTCCTCCACGATCTTGGACAGGTCGGCCATGGGATTCTTCCTTGGGATGGGGGTTGGGTTCGTTAGGTCGGGTCTGCGGAAATGATCGCGCCTAGGCGGCCTCGTCGTGCGCCTGTGCGTCCTTGGTCGCATAGGCGTTGAAGACGCGGGCGAGCTGGCCCGCGGGCGCGGCCAGCACGCCGGCGACCTTGGTCGCGGGCGCCTGGATCAGCCCGATGAGCGTGCCGCGCAGCTGGTCCAGCGAGGGCAGGGTCGCCAGCGACTTCACCCCCTCCTGGTTCAGCACGCTCGATCCCAGCACGGCGCCGACGACGGCGAACTTGTCGTTGTCCTTGGCGTACTGGGTCGTGACCTTGGCGGCGGCGACAGGGTCCTTGGCGAAGGCGATCGCCACGGGACCCTTGAACAGCGCGTCCGCGGACGCCCCGCCCGTACCGTCCATGGCCTTCTGGGCGAGGCGGTTCTTCACCACCTTGAGCGTCGCGCCCTCCTTGCGGAGGCGGATGCGCAGGTCGGTCATTTCTGCGACGGTGAGACCCAGATAGTGGGTCACGATGACAGCGCCGGAGTTCGCGAAGACGCC
>CAXTUT010000188.1:0-4973 GCA_964247465.1 uncultured Caulobacteraceae bacterium
GTCTCCGCTTGACCACGCCTCTTCCATCGCCGCGTAGCGGCCGCGTCTAGGCGCGGCGGCGTTGAAGCCGCTCATCGTCGCGGCGGGCCAGGGCGTGCGGCTGCGCGGCCTAGCCGCCTCCAAGCCGCTCGCCAAGGTCGGCGGCGTGGCCTTGATCGAGCGCGTGGCGGCCAGCGCCGCCGAGGCCGGCGTGGACGGCTTCGTCGTCGCCACCGGCTACGAGGGCGAAGCGCTGGAGCGCGCGCTGGAGCCCATCGCCGCCCGGCTGCGCCTGAAAGTCACCTGCGTCTTCAACCCGGACTGGCGCGGCGCCAACGGCGTGTCCGTGCTGGCGGCGGCGGGCGAACTGGCGGGCCCCTTCGTGCTGATGATGGCAGATCACCTGTTCGACCCCGCCATCCTGGCCGAGCTGATCGGACGGACGGACCCAGCAGATGGCGTGGTGCTGGCGGTGGACCGGCGGCTGGACAACCCCATGGTGGACCTGGAGGACGTCACGCGGGTGCAGACCACGCGCGGCGGCGCCATTGCGCGCATCGGCAAGCTGATTGAACCCTACGACGCCTTCGACACCGGCCTATTCCGCGCCGGTCCGGCGCTGCTGGAGGCGCTGCGCGCAGACGTGGCGGGCGGAGGCCCTGGCAGCATCTCCGCGGGCATGCAGCGTCTGGCCGATACGGGGCGCGCGGAAAGCTTCGACATCGGCGACCGCTTCTGGATCGACGTGGACGACGCCGCAGCCCTGGAGAAGGCGGAACGCCACGTGGCCGTCAGTCCGGCAGAACTGCGGCCGGTCGGGTAAGAGGTTCCTGAGGCTCTGCGACGTGGAGACGCAAGCAAGCTTGCAGGGCGCGTCGTGAAGGATGCAGCGACACGCGACAGACTCATCGGAACGGAGTGGCCAGAGGTCGCCTCGCCCGACGCCGGAGCTTGGGCTATGACCCTACCCGGGCTTGGGGCGCACCTGCTGCGATGACGCTGTCGGCGACTATGAGGCGATTGGGGCGCGGTCAGCTCGACCGCTACCTGCTTGGCCGGCTGGCCATGCCGGTGGGCGCGAGCCTAGTCCTGATCCTGGCCGCGCTGCTCCTCGACAAGGCGCTGCGCCTGACCCAGGCGCTGTCGGACAGTGGCGCCAAGCTCGGTTTCCTGCTGCCGCTTATGGTGGCGCTCACCCCCTACTTCCTGGCTACCGCGGCGCCGTTCGCCTTCTTCACCGGCCTGCTGGTCACGGTGGGCGCCCTGGACGAGGCGGGCGAGATCGAGGCCATCCTGGCGTCCGGCGTCTCCCCCGGACGGCTGGCCGCGCCGTTCGTGCTCGCAGGGGCGGTGATGGGCTTAGCGGTGCTCGCCGTGTCCGCCGGCCCCGAGCCGCTCGGCCGCTACGCCTACAGCCAGGGCCTGGCCGCGGCGCAGGAGGCCGGCTGGTCGGGCAAGCTGGAGCCCGGGACGGTGTTTGCGCCCAAGCCCGGCTCAAGCCTTGAGGCCGAGCAGGTGCTGCTGGTCGGCCACCGCCTGCGCGGCGTATTCCAGACCGAGCGCAACGCGTCGGGCGGCGAAGTGGTCACCACCGCGCGCGACGGCGCCTGGAGCTTCATCCACGACGGCCGAGACGTCGCCCTGACCCTTCACGACGGCTCGGTGCTGCGCGACGAGGCGGGCGGCGGCGCCACGGTCGGCCGCTTCGACACCCTGGACGAGGTCGAGCCATCCGGCGCGGCGGCTGCGCGCTCGGCGCGGGGCGGCGACGAGCGGGAGCTGACCCTGCCCGAACTGTTCGGCCAGCTCGGCGCAGGCGGCCAGCGCGGGCGGGTCGTGGCCGCGGAGCTGGCGCTGAAGCTAGTCCAGGCGGGCGTGCTGGTCTTCCTGCCGCTGTTTGCCCTGCCCCTGGCCATGGCCAGCAAGCGCGGCGGCCGCGGCGCCGGCATGGTCGTGGCGGTGGCGAGCCTTGCCGCCTTCCACCACGCGGTGGAGTTCTTCAAGGGCCTGGTGGTCAACGGCAAGCTGCACGAGGCGTGGCCGATCTGGGCGAACTTCGCGGTCTTCGCGCTCGGCTGCGTCGCGGTGCACCTGTCCAGCCGCAGGCGGCCAGGCGACAACCCGATCACCCGCGCGGGCGCGACCTTCGCCTGGGCCACCGCGGGGCTTCGCCGACGAATGACCCTGCTGTCGGGCGTATCGTGGCTGCAGCGAGGCTATTCCGGCCTGCCGGCCTATGTCGGCTGGCTATTCGCGGTCCGCACCGCCTTCGCAGGCCTGGGCCTGATCGCCTTCTTCCAGATCGTGGACCTGCAGGAGATGAGCCCCAAGATCCTGGCGCGCGGCCTGGGCGTGATCGGGCTGGCCCATTACGAGCTCCTGAGGCTGCCGGCGATGATGCTGCAACTGGGCGGCCTGGCGATCCTGGTGGGCGCAGTGGCCACCTTCTTCTCGCTCGGCCAGCGCAGCGAGAGCGTGGCGATGCAGGCCTGCGGGGTGTCGCCCTATCGCATCCTGCTGGCGGCCGCGCCGGTGGCGCTGATCGTGGCGGCGCTGGACCTCGGCCTGTCCTCGGAAGTCGCCCCGCACGCCCAGGCGGCGCTGGACGGCTGGTGGTCCGCCAGCGCGCCCGTGCAGGAACAGGCCAGCGCCAGGACCCGCTGGCTACGGGTCGGCCGCGACCTCGTGCACGTGGACCACATCGACGCCGACGGCCGCAGGCTCAAGGGCGTGGAGATCTACCAACGCGACTCGACAGGCCTGCTGCAGGCGCGCATCGCCACGCCGTCGCTTGACTGGGCGCACGGCTGGCGAGCCGCACCCACCCGCGTCGATCGCGTGGACAAGTCCGGCGACACGGTGAGCCGGCTGACCGCAGGAGGGCGCTGGACCAACGCGGCGATGACGCCCTTCACCCTGCGCGCGGTGACCCGCACGGCGGAGGAGACCACCACCCTGGCGGCCGCCTGGACGCGAGTGTCGGGCGCGGCCACCGACAAGCGCGGCCACGACCTCGCCACGCGGGTGCAGCACGGGCTGTCGCTGCCGTTCACCCCCTTCATCATGCTGCTGCTCGCCTCGCCCGTGCTGGTCTGGTCGGGGGGGCGGCGCTCGCCGATGCCGCCTTTGGGCATAGCGCTGGGGACCGGACTGGCCTTCCTCATGACCGACGGATTCTTCACAGCGCTCGGCGAAGCCGGCGACCTGCCATCGCTGATCGCCGCCTGGGCGGCCCCGGCGATCTTCGCTGCGGGCGGCGCCTACGCCCTCTCCTTCTCCGAAGGCTGATCGCCGCAACCTTGGATGTCGTCCGTTGAGTTCCAGTGTTCTGCGCCGTCGACGGCGCGCGGGCTTCGCCCGCTTGGCCGCCACGATCGCGCTCGCCTGCGGCGCGCCAGCCGTCGTTGCGTCCTCGCCCGCAAGCGCGCAGGAGCCTGTCTGCGACGGGGAGCCCTCGGCTGTGCGGCTGCTCATCTCGGTGGACCGGGTCATGCGCGCCCAGGGCCTGATCGCGGCTACCGTCTACCCCGACGATCGGCGCCGCTTCCTGGCGCATCACGGCCAGCTGGCCTTAGTCCGGGGCCCCGCCGCCGCCCCGACAACCGAGCTCTGCATTTGGCTACCCGCGGCGGGGACCTACGAGGTGGCGGTCTATCAGGACCTGAACAGCGACCACCGCTTCAACCGCAACGCGCTCGGCATCCCCACCGAACCGTACGGCCTGTCCAACGATCCGCCCAACCTGCTGGGCCTCCCGACCTTCCGCTCGGTGCGCTTCCCCGTCCACGAGGGCGACAACACTCTGCACATCCCGCTGCACAAGGCGCCCGCCTAGCGCGCGGACAGCCGATCAGTCGTCGTGGCGCGAGCCCCGCACCCGCTTCAGCACGCGGACATAGCCCTGCGCCAGCCGCAGCTTGGCTGTCGCGAGCGCTCCGGCGACGGCCGACACTCGCCGCGCATCCACAGCGCCCGCGCGCGCCGGCTGGACCAGGCCCCGGTCGAGCGCGCGCGCCAGCACCGGATCGTCGAAGCTGACGATGATCTCGGGCTCGGCGTCGTAGCTGACGAAGTCGAAGTTGGACGATCCGAGCGTCACGCGCGCGCCGTCCACGATCAACGCCTTGGCGTGGCTCATCTGCGCAGTCTGGACCAGCTCGAAGCCCGCGCGCCGGGACAGGGCGTCGATGTAGTCGTGCAGCAGCGGCTTGTTGTTCCTGTGGGGCGTCACGACGCTCACGCGCACCCCGCGACGTCGAGCGGCGATCAGGGCGTCGGTGAAGGGGAAGGTCAGATAGGGGCTGACGACCACGATCGTCTCGCGGGCTTGGTCCAGTTCCGCCATCAGCGCCCGGAACGCCGCGTCGTTGCTCCGCCCGTCAAGCGCGTAAAGCGTCAGGCCACCGAAGTCGGCGCGCCAAGCCCGCGACGAGGGCGACCCGGGCGTCGGGAAGTCTGCCGCTAGCCGGTCGGCCACGTCCGGCCGGGCGATCCTGACCATGACGTCGCTCCAGGCGAAGTTGTGCTCGCTGAAGTTCACGCCGCCGAGATAGGCCACGCCGTCGGCCACGATCATCTTGCGGTGGTTGCGGAAGGGATAGTCGCGCCAGAGCCTGCGGATCGGCTCAGTCCAGGTCACCTCCACGCCACCCGCCTGCAGGTCCTCGAACATGGCCGCGGTCGCCCGCACCTCCGCCTGCAGCTGCGGATCGGCGCGGGCGCGGCGGGTATGGACCCAGCGGTCGTTGACGACCCAGCGGCTGTAATCGTCCACCGCCACCGCGCGCCGCGCCGCCGGGCTGGCCATGATCGCCTCGGCGACGCCTTGGCCGGTGGCGTCGCCCTCGAAGGTCATGGCCTGGACCAGCACGCGGCTACGGGCAGCCGCGATGTCGGTCCGGGCGCGCGCCCAGAACGCGGGCGCGCCGATGAGGAGCTCGTGCGGGGGCCAGGCCGGCGGCCGGTGAGCGGCGGTGCGCCGCGCCGCGGCGGGC
>CAXTUT010000189.1:0-4961 GCA_964247465.1 uncultured Caulobacteraceae bacterium
GCGCGCGCACGCGCGGCGCTGGTGGACGCGACGGGCGTGAGAGCCGCCAGCCTCGCCTGGCGCGACGACCGCTCCTCGGCAAGGCTCAAGGCGCAGGCCGCGCGCGCTTTCGCCGTCATCTGCGGGCGCCGCGCGGGCGTCAACCAGGGGGCGGTGGACCTCGCCGATCTGGCGTGCGCGTCGCTGCACGGGGGGAAGGTTAAGGCCCTGGCCGGACGCGCCGTCCGGCGCAGCGGATGGCTCGTCCTGCGCGTAGCGGTCACAGAGGCGACCGAAGCCTCGCTCGCCGACGCGCTCGACGGGATCGCCGCCGCGGGGCTCGACGTGCTGCCCCTCAAACACGCCGCCGCGCGCGCCGTGTTTGGAAGCTGAGGCGGCCTTGCAGACCGTCGCCGACCCCTCGCAGGTCGCTCCCGCCTCGCCCGAGACGTCCTCCGTCGGCACGGTGCGGCTCTCGGTGATCATCAATACCCAGCGCCGCACCACGCAGCTGCAGGTCGCCGCCCGCTCGATCTTCGCCCAGACCGGAGTGGATTTCGGAAGCCTCGAACTGGTGATCGCCGACAACGACATGACGCCCTCCGCCAGGGCCACGGCCGACGCGTTGCGGGCCGAAAGCCCCGCGCCGCTGATCTACGCCCACGAGCCCCGTCCAGGCGTCGCCTACGCCCGCAACGCCGGCGTCGCCGCCTCGTGCGGCGAGATGCTGGCGTTCCTGGACGACGACCAGGAGGCGCCGCCGCACTGGCTCGCCGAACTCCTCGCCGCGCGCAAGCGGCTGGACGTGGACGCGGTGTTCAGCCCGGTGCTGGGAGCCCTGCCGCCCGGCGCCCGGCGCCACCGCCGCTATTTCGAACACTTCTTCACCCACGGTGGTCCACCGGTGGAGACGGTGGTCACGCGCAGCTTCGGCACGGGGGGGTGTCTGGTCCGGCGCTCAGCCTTGCCCGACACCCGCCACCCCTTCACAGCCAAGCGCAACTTCACCGGTGGCGAGGACGACGCCCTCTTCGCCGCCATGATGGCAGCCGGCGCCCGGCTCGGGTGGGCGGCGGGCGCGGCGATCAGCGAATGGCCGCAGGAGGCGCGCATATCCCTACGCTACGCCCTGCCGCGGGCCGTGTCCTACGGTCAGGGCGGTACGGAGCGCCACCTGCTGCGCTCCCCGCCCGACCGGCTGGGCGCAGCCCGGTCCATGGCCATCGGCGCATCGCAAGCCGTGATCCTGGGACTCGCCTCGGGGCTCCTGTGGCTGGTCCGCTGGCCGGACCGCGCCTTCGTGTACGACAAGGCGGCGCGCGGGCTCGGCAAGCTTCTGTTCGGCCAGCGCTTCCACTGCAAATTCTACGGTCTCAGCCCTGACGAGCGCGTCGGCCTTCGCCTGCGGGGGGCGTCGGACGACTGACCCCGGCGCGCTGCCAAAATTCCGTCTGGCGGAGGGACGGGAGACTTGGCGGCGGACGAGCGCTCAGCCCTTCATCCTCCATGTCGCCGTTCCGCCTGGGCCATCGAGGACGTCCACGTTCAGGGCCGACAGCTCGGCGCGGATACGGTCGGCCTCCGGCCAGTCCTTGGCGCGGCGGGCTTGCGCGCGGGCGGCCAGCAGGGCCTCGACGCGGCCGCCCAGCTCCGCATCGGCGCCGCCCTTGAACCAAGCCTCGGCGTCGGTCTGCAGGAAGCCGAGCAGGCTCGCCGTGGCCGCGATCTTCGCCAGCGCCTCCGGCGCCTGGTCCCGGCCGGACTTGGCGTTCTGTACGGTCAGGCGCGCGTCCCGGACAAAGTTGCCGAACAGGCTCAGGGCGAGCGGCGTGTTCAGGTCGTCGTCGAGCGCCTGGAGCACGCCCTGGTGCGGCTCGGCGGGGATCGAGCGCCAGCGGCCTTCGGGATCCAGCTCCGAGAGGAAGCGTAGGGCGTCGTACAGGCGGCCCAGCGTGCGACGCGACTGCTCCAGCACGTCGCCGGTCCAGTCCAGCGGCGCGCGGTAGTGAGCCGACAGGAGCGCCCAGCGCACGACTTCGCCCGGTACTACTTCGATAAGATCGTGCACCAGCAGAATGTTGCCCACGCTCTTGGACATCTTTTCGGCGTCCAGAGTCAGAAAGCCGTTGTGCATCCAATAGCGGGCGTAGCCTGGGCCTTCCCCGTCGACGCCGTGCGGCCCTGCGCAGACGCCCTGCGCGATCTCGTTCTCGTGGTGGGGGAAGATCAGGTCGTGGCCGCCGCCGTGGATGTCGACGGGAAAGCCCAGCTGCGCCTCGATCATGGCCGAGCACTCGATGTGCCAGCCGGGACGCCCCGGCCCCCACGGGCTGTCCCATGCCGGCTCTCCCGATTTGGAAGGCTTCCACAGGGTGAAGTCGGAGGCGCTGCGCTTGTAGTCCGCCACCTCCACCCGGGCGCCGGCGACCATGTCCTCCAGGGCGCGGCCGGACAGGGCGCCATAGGCGGGAAAGCTCGACACGTCGAACAGCACGTTGGCGCCGGCGACATAGGCGTGGCCGCGCTCCACCAGCGTCGAGATCATCTGGATCATCTGGGGAAGGTGGGCGGTGGCGCGCGGCTCCAGCGTCGGCTTCAGCACGCCCAGCGCCGCCATGTCGGCCTCGTAGACGCCGGCGAAGCGCTCGGTCACGACGGAGATGTCGACGCCGTCCGCCTGCGCGGCGGCGCTGATCTTGTCGTCCACGTCGGTGATGTTGCGCGCGTAGATCACCTCGCCCTCGCCGTAGAGGTGGCGCAGCAGGCGGAACAGCACGTCGAACACCACCGCCGGGCGCGCGTTGCCGATGTGGGCGTAGCTGTAGACGGTCGGCCCGCAGACGTAGAGCGTCACCCGCGAGGGGTCGCTAGGCGTGAAGGCGATCTTGGCGCGGCGGAGCGTGTCGTGGATGTGCAAGGTCATGGCGTTCGCGGGGTGGAGCGCCCTCGTCCTTCGACAGGGTCAGGATGAGGGCGAATGAAGCGTCAGCGGCGTCATACAGCGGGTCGAGGCGAAACCCTCATCCCGAGCTTTTCCAAGGACGAGGTTTTCGGACCCGCTACCGGTCCTCGTCGAAACGGTCGGCGACGAGCTGGCGGAGCGCCTCCACCGCCGCGCCGGCGTCGGGGCCTTCGGCCGTGATCTCCACCTGGGAGCCGGGGCCGGCGCCCAGCATCATCAGGCCCATGATGGATTGGGCGTCCACGGTCTGGCCCTCGCGAGTGACGCGGATGTCGGCGTCGAACTGGGCGGCGGCCTTGACGAACTTGGCGGAGGCGCGGGCGTGCAGGCCGCGGGCGTTGACGATCTCGACCATGGCGCGAGCCTCGGCCCGGCTCACCTCTCCCCCGCCAGCACGTAGGAGGCGACGGAGATGTATTTGCGCCCGGCCTCCTGGGCGTAGGCCACGCAGGTCGGCAGGCTCTCGCGACCGCGCACGCTGGCCAGCTTGATCAGCATGGGCAGGTTCAGGCCCGCGATCACCTCCGCATGCGCCTCGTCCATGGCCGAGATGGCGAGGTTGGACGGCGTGCCGCCGAACATGTCGGTGAGCAGGATCACGCCGCCGCCGGCGTCCACGGCGCGGGCCGCCTCCACGATCTCGCGGCGGCGCTGCTCCATGTCGTCGTCGGGGCCGATGCAGACGGCGCGCACCGCGCTCTGCGGCCCCACCACGTGTTCCATCGCCGAGACGAACTCCTCGGCGAGCCGGCCGTGCGTGACGATCACCAGCCCGATCATGCCTTCCCCTTGCGCGGCCCCGCCTCAGCGGACCTTGCCGGCCTGCGCCTGTTGCGCCTGCTAGATAGCCTGCCCGCCTGAGCTGTCAAAGCGGGCCCTCAGCACGCCGTCCAGGGCGCGGCCCAGCGCCTCAGGGGCGGAGGGCGCGTGCAGGTCCAGCCGCACGCTGGGCAGCGAGACCCCAGCCATCGTCCAGCAGGCTGTCTCGGGCGAGCGCTCGGGTCTAGCGTCGGCCTGGACGGCCAGGACGATGCGGGCGAGGGGAAGCGCGCCCAGAGCCACCACGCCCACGCCACGGACCTCCAGCAGGCCGCGCAGACGCGCCGGAGCTGCGCCGAACAGGGCGCCGCCGCTGATCCAGGCGCGCACCCGATCGTCGGCCACCAGCCGCCACCCCAAAGCCACCGCCCGCAGCGCCAAGTCGCTCTTACCTGCGCCGGACGGTCCCTGCAGCAGCACGCCGCACCAGCGCCCCTCCCGCCGTGCGGCGATCAGGGTCGCATGCAGGATAGGAGCGGCCTCGCCGGCTCCGCTCCCCGCCTCGCCACTCACGGGCGCGCCGCCGGCAGTTCCACGTGGAAGCGCGCGCCCTCGACGCGGCCGGTCGGGTCGATGCGGTTGGTGGCGACCAGGCGGCCGCCGTGCGCCTCCACGATCTGGCGGGCGATCGAAAGCCCCAGCCCCGAATGGCCGCCGAAGGCGGAGCCGCCCGGCTGCTGGCCCTTGGGCCGGTTGGTGTAGAAGCGGTTGAAGATGCTCTCCAGGTTCTCGGCGGGGACGCCAGGGCCGTCGTCGTCGATGTCGGCCATGATGAGCGCGGCCCCGTCGCGGCGCGGCGGCTGCAGGCGCACGCGGACCTCGCCGCCGGGCGGGCTGAAGGAGCGCGCATTATCGATCAGGTTGCGGAACACCTGGCCGAGCGCGCCCTCCCGCCCGGCCATCAGGCAGGGCGCGGACGGCTCGGACAGGATCAGCCTCACGCTGCGGCCGTCGTCCTGCACGCCGTAGAGCCCGACGACGTCGGCCATGAAGCGCGCGAGATCGAACGTACGCGGGTTGTCGCGCGACAGCTCCGCATCCAGCCGCGAGGCGTTGGAGATGTCGGTGATCAGCCGGTCCAGCCGCTTGACGTCGGCCGCCAGCACCTTGGCGAGCCGTTCGCGCCCGGGGCCGGGCGGCAGCATGTCCATGGTCTCCAGCGCCGAGCGCATGGAGGTCAGCGGGTTCTTGATCTCATGGC
>CAXTUT010000190.1:0-4951 GCA_964247465.1 uncultured Caulobacteraceae bacterium
GGGGCCGCCGTGCTCGCGGCCGTCAAGGGACGCTGCGCTCTTCGCCCTTGACCGCCGCTGCGCGCGACGGCTGACGCGGGAACGTCGGGACGCAGGGCGTCCCTATGATGAAGCTCGCCCGCCTCCGGCGGATCGAACACAGGGCTGGACTTACAGAGCCAGCCTCCGCCAGCGATCGCGCGGCGCTCCCATTCGGCCTCATCCTGAGCCTCCTCACCCTGAGCTTGTCGAAGGGCGAAGGACGAGGCCGCCGCACCGCGCTTGCCACGCCTCGTCCTTCGACAGGCTCAGGATGAGGCGACTTCAAACCCGCCGCCAAGTCCCAGCCCCGAGTTCAATGCGCCGCAAGCCGTCGAACTTAGTGAAGGAAGGACGCCCCGAGCGCGGCCCGACAGGTTCAACATGACGTTTTGAGCCACAAGCCGTCTCAGCGTTCATCTCGCCAACACCCTCTGCGGCGGGCCGCCTGGCACGAGTCCCGACTGGCCTCGATCATCTGGGCCGCGTCCTTGGTCGAAGGAAAGGCGGCGATCACCTTGCGCGTGCATCGCTCGCTCGGTCCGTCGACCCGGTTGGCGAACTCCACCACAAGAAGGCCTACGGAGTACGAAGCGTAGTGCCGCGCCATCTTGGTCAGGACGGGACAGTAGGCCGGATGGAGCGGGCCGGTAGCCGGAAGCAGCCGCCTAAGCGCCCGCTCCGCCTCCTGCTCGCCGTCGCCGCTTGGCTTGTCGAGGCGGGTCATGGAGCCCGGCAGGTCGCGACGGGTGGCCACCTTGAACGCCTGGGCCAAGTGGTCGACGGCTTGACAGAGGGGTTCGGAGCAACCTTCCAAGGCTCCATGCGCCTTGAAGATGGCGGCGTCGTCGGCCGGTCCGTTCAGAACGCGATCCAGCGGGTCCGGTCCGGGTGCGGCGAGGACCGCCGCCAGAAGCAGCGCGAGAGCGGGACTAGCGGACATGGCCGTCCCCCTGCTGCCGGTAGAACTTGAAGGACGCTTCGGGTACGCCTGCAACAACGCATTGCGGCCAGTTGGAGAACGAAGGCCGGTAGTTCTGGATAGGGCGGCCTTCGTCGTCCACCACTCCGGGCGTGGTCTCCAAGCCGCCGGCGACGTCGACATGGGCCGTAGACTGGCCCTTCTTGGGCATGATCCTCGGGGTGTAGAAGTGAGTGGCCCCGCTCGTGGGATCGGTGATGCTTCCGTCAAGTATGCTTGTCGCCAGCTGGGTCGCCAGGGCGGTCGGATGCTTACGGTGCTGAAAAGCGGGAGACCAGACGCGCTCTACGTTGTCGGTCCCATTGCGGGTCATCCGGTTGCGCAGCGCCCATCCGACCGCCGTCTGAGCCGCCGGATTCTCACCCCCGGCCTCCGTGGTGATCACCCGGGCCAAGTCCTGGATGTTGCGCAGGGCGAGCGCTGGTCCGCTGGGCGCGCCGGCGCCGTGTCGACTGCGTGCAGTGGGGGCCAAGGCCATCGGGAGATGCTCCTGTCCCAGGCTTGCACGCGTCGAGCCGGCTCGTCCATATTGATCTCCAAGACGACGGCGGCTCGCAGAGGACGCACGGCGCAACAAGGCTTCACCGTGAGCCATACGATCTAGGTCCGGGCGTTCGCCCGGATGAGCGGAGAGGGTGACCGACGCCCCGCCCGAGCACGGCGGCATGTCCGTCCGCTTCCGGACCAAAGATCACCGGCAAATAACGACCCAGAGCGGACCTCGCTCAGGTGATACAAACCTCGCAAGTGCCGTCCCAACTCCCGTCTCTTGCTTTGATCTTGCTATGGAAACCTTTGCACGACCGAGAGCCCCACCAGACATCCCAAAAGTCGCCAACAAGCTTCGCGTGCCAATCCGGACTTGTGAGGAGTTGATCCCCCTTTTTCAGACAGGCTCTTTGACCAGCCCGGATTGCGATCGCAGCATCTCTGATCTTGAAGTCAGATGGCGTGTGTTCCGATACGCAACCAAAAAGGTTAGCGCACACTACGACACAAATAAAGGGCCGAACTGTATAGCTTGTTCTCACCGTACCTCGGTGACTACCTTGAGGGCGATTAAAGCCGAACGATAACGCCTCGGCGGCGGCTGTCCACCCCCCGCGGGCGCTTAAACCGTCCGCATGCAGGCTAGCTCCCGCAGGCCGCCCCGCGCCGCTACGCCGCCACCTTGCGCGGCACCAGGCGCTCGCTCTTCAGCGCCGACTCTGCGCCGGAGTAGCCGGACTCGGTGTATTCGGCGTCTTCGTTGACCTGCCAGGTGTCGTATTTGCGCGATCCCGCCAGGATGTTCTCCGCCGTCAGCATGGCGGTCATCATGGCGTGGTCCTGGTTGTTGTACTTGTGCATGCCGTTGCGCCCGACCAGGTGCAGGGTCGGATACTTCTCCTCCAGCTCCGCGCGCACGGCCTCCACATTGGCCTGATAGGCGTCGTCGTAGACCGGATAGGCCTTGGGCTGGCGCACCACCGAGGCGTCGACCACGTCTTCGGGGCGGATCAGGCCGATGCGGCCGATCTCGCGCTTGGCGAGTTCGATCAGCTCGGCGTCGGGCGAGGTCCACAGGCCGTCGCCCTCAAAGCAGAAGTATTCCAGGCCGAGGCAGGCATAGCCGGCCGGCGCCATCTCCGGCGACCAGGACAGGAAGTTCTGGATGCGGCCGACCTTCACGCTGGGGTCGTGGATGTAGATCCAGTTGTCGGGGAAGGCCTTGGTCGACTCCAGCTTGGTGATCAGGGCCACGGTGACGAAGTCGCGGTAGCGCAGCGCCTGGGCGTTGGCCACGCACGCCGGGCGCGGATCGATGGAGGCGACGAGGTCGGTGATGGGCGCCGAGGAGATGACGTGGGTGGCGGTGATGTCGGCCACCTCGCCCTCGCCGCCGTTCCTGGCCGAGACCACCCAGTGGCCGGCCAGCGCGTTCCAGCGCAGCCGCTCCAGGCTGGTGTCCATGAAGATCTGGCCGCCCATCGCTTCGATCTTCTTCGCCGCGGTCTCCCACATCATGCCGGGGCCCTTGCGGGGGTAGCGGAAGCTCTCGATCAGGGTCTTGACCCCGCCCTGCTGGCCGAGCGCGGCGGCCTGGGTCTTCCTGTTCAGCTTCAGCGAGCGCTTCAGCCCGTCGATCACCGCGGCCGACAGGCTGAGGCCCTTGATCCGCTGCGCCGCCCAGTCGGAGCTGATGTCGTCGCAGCTCATGCCCCACACCTTTTCGGTGTAGGTCTTGAAGAAGATGGAGAACAGCTTCTCGCCGAACTGGTTTCGCACCCACTGGTGGAAGGTGCGAGGCGCCTTGATCGGCGACAGCTTGGCCACGCCGTACGACGCCATGCAGATCGTGCTGGTCAGGATCCCCAGGTTGCGCAGCGCCTCGAACGCCTTCAGCGGATAGGCGTAGTATTTGCCGCCGTAGTAGATGCGCGACAGGCGCGGCCGGTCGATGAAGTCGTCCGGGAGGATCTCGTTCCAGAGGTCCACGACCTCACGCGCCTTGGAGAAGAAGCGGTGGCCGCCGATGTCGAAGTGGAACTCGCCGGCCGGGGCCTTGTAGCGCACCGTGCGGCTGATGCCGCCGACGTAGCGGGGGTCGCGCTCGATCACGATGACCGAGCGGCCGGCCTTTGCCAGCAGGTAGCCCGCGGTCAGGCCTGCGGGGCCTGCGCCGATGATCAGGACGTCGACGTCGGCTCCAGAGGTGTGTGGGCTCATGCGACCGGGATATCCGAGATGACGGGTTGGCCCGCGACCGTGCGGGGCGCGGCGAAGGTGAAGAAGCGCTGGCCGGTGTAGGAGAACACCGTGGCGATCCCGGCGCCGACGATCAGCGCCAGGGTGCGAGGCAGATGGGGAGCGGCCTGGCCCAGGCCAAGGAACACCGCATAGCTTACGCCCTGCGCCACGCCCGTCACCAGGATGTAGCGGACGGCCTCCGCCAGCCGGCCGCGGCCGCTGGGCGCGAAGGTCAGCCGGCGGTTCAGCGTCCAGGTGACTGCGGTCGCTACGCACAGCGCGCCCCACCAGGCGAGCTTGTCGCCCACGCCCGGCAGGCGGAACAGGACGGTGAACAGCACAGTGTGGACCGCCAGTCCGCTGAATCCTACGGAGACGAACTGCAGCGAGCCCTTGGGCGCGCGGGCGATAAGCCGCTGCGCGGGGTGATGAAGCGGAAACCGATTAGGCATAAGTGGACCTCGTCTGCTCCAGGGCGCGCCGTCGCCGATCCTCGCCCTCAAGCCTCCAACACTCGGTAAACACGAGACCGTGACCTACGCCAAGCTGAAAGCGAGCCCCCTTGCGGCGCGCGCCCCTGCCCGCCGGTGGTCGCCTGAGCGCCTGCTGGTGCGTGCGCCCGATCTCGGCGGCCGTTGGGGGCTGATCCTGCTCGCCCTGGCGGTGACCGCGATCCTGGCGGTGTGGCTCGGCGTCTCCTACTGGGGCGACCTGGACGGCGCTTACGGCGACACCGACGACGCCACCCGCCTGGTGGCGGTGCGCGCGCTGCTCGACGGGCGCGGCT
This sequence comes from uncultured Caulobacteraceae bacterium, assembly GCA_964247465.1. GTDB lineage: Bacteria > Pseudomonadota > Alphaproteobacteria > Caulobacterales > Caulobacteraceae > CAHJWH01. The sequence goes on from CAXTUT010000190.1 coordinate 4,518, forward strand.
GGTACGACCAGCTCATCACCCGCTTCCAGCCGCCCATGGGGCTGTGGATGCACTGGTCGCGGCTGCTGGACGGCGGCATAGCGGGCCTCGACCGGGTGTTCCGCTTGGCGCTGTCGGCCGACGATGCGGAGTTCGCCACCCGCTTCACTTGGCCGCTGCTGTGGATCTTCCCCGCCGCGCTCGCTGCGCTGGCGACGGCGCGGCGGCTGGGTCTGGGGCTGTTCAACAACGCCGCCGTGATCGCCTGCGCGGTGATCCTGGGCAGCGACATCATGCTCTACGCGCAGTTCCACCCGGGCCGCATCGACCATCACGACGTGCAGATGACCTGCACCTTCCTGGCGCTGGCCGGGGCGGTGCGGGGCGGGCGCAACGTTCGCGGCTCCGCTCTGGCCGGGATCGCCACGGGCGTCGGCGTCGCGGTGGGGCTGGAG
>CAXTUT010000191.1:0-315 GCA_964247465.1 uncultured Caulobacteraceae bacterium
GCATACAGGCGATCGGCCGGGCTGGCGAGCGCCTCGGCCCTGTCGCGTGTCAGACGGCGGCGCGCGCTCGCCGCCGCGCCCCCCGCAGCAGGCCCCTGACCGGCCAGGCCAGCATCTGCGCCACGCTCCGCGGCTCCTCGCCGGTGTCCAGGCCCGTCTGCACCCGCTCGCCGGGGCGAGGCGGCCGATAGGCGCCGCTCAGCACGTCGAAGATCGGGAACAGGGAGGCGAAGTTGACGTCGAAATGCTCCGGCGCGTCGGAGTGGTGCAGCCGGTGGTAGCCCGGCCCGTTCAGCGCCCACGACCAGCGCCCGA
>CAXTUT010000191.1:325-4947 GCA_964247465.1 uncultured Caulobacteraceae bacterium
TCCAGGCGCGTGTTGGAATGCACCACATAGTGCCAGTAGCTGACCGCCACATAGACGGCGACGACGCTGCCGGGCGTCCTGAACAGCATGCCGACGACGAGCCAGATGGTCGCCATCTTGATCGCCGGCTCCAGCCAGAAGTGGCGCGTGGTGGTGGCGGAGTCGAAGGCCCGGTCGCTGTGGTGCAGCGAGTGCATGGCCCAGAGCGCAGGGACCGCGTGCTGGGCCCGGTGGAACAGGTATTCGCCGAGGTCCATGGCCAGGAAATACACCGCCAGCGACGCCCACCAGCCTAGCCCGCGCGTCGGAAGCGCGACCAGCCCGCCGCCGGCCAGGCCGATGGCCGCGGTCGTGAATCCGCCGAGCGCAGGCCCTGCGACCAGCTGACCCACGAACAGCGCGGCCCAGGCCGCGAGGCTGATGTGGTGCATCCGCTCGCGCGCCAGATGCGCCGGCCACGCCCGCTCCAGCGTGTGGCGCACCGCCGCCATCATCAGCAGCGGCCCCGCCACCACCATCATCAGGCGCAGCAGGGTCATCAGCTGGGGCAAGGGCGCTCTCCGCGGCGAGGTCTCCGCCCGCTTTAGGCGCAAGAGCCCCACCAGCCGGTTAAGACGCCCGCTCACACCTGGTTAAGGGCGCTGGACTAGGTTGCTGTCTCGCCCGCGACGCCGGCGGAACGGACGCCCCTGTGGACAGCGCCACCAACGTCACGCCCCTGACCCCCGCCCTCGGCCGCGCCCGCCTGGCGCTGATCAAGCGGCTGGCCGACGTGGTCTGCCTTCCGTCGAGCCGGGTGAACGGGTTCGAGCGCTCCATGACCGCCGACCTGCTGGTGGAGATGCTGCGCGAGGCCGCGCCGCGCGACCGCATCCGCGTGGCGCGCCGCCTGGCCAGCCTGGTGGAGATGCCCACCCGGCTGCTGCGCCTGCTGCTGCGCGACGACATCGAGGTCTCCCGTCCGCTGCTGTCGGAAGACACCGCGCTGAACGATGCGGACCTGATCGACTGCGTGCGCGAGGCCGGGCCCGAGCACCGCCTGCTGATCGCGCGCCGCCGCGACGTCAGCCAGCTGGTTTGCGAGGCCCTGGTCGAGGCGGGCGAGGCGGCCGTGATCGAGGCGCTGCTGCGCAACACCGGCGCGCAGCTGTCCGCCGACGCCTTGGACGCCCTGGTCGGCGCCTCGCGCGACGCGCCGGGCATGATCCCGGCCATCCTGAAGCGCGCCGAGCTGAAGCCCGCCCACGCCTATGTGCTGTTCTGGTGGGCCGAACCGGACCAGCGTCGCGCGATCCTGCAGCGGTTCGCCGTCAGCCGCGAGGTGCTGCAGGAGGCGGCCAGCGACGTCTTCGCCTTGGCGGCGGCGGAGAACTGGCAGGACCCGCTGGTGCGCAAGGCGCTGCAATTCGTCGAGCGACGCCAGCGGAACCGCGCCGCCATCGCCCGCTCGCCCTACGCCAGCCTGGACGAGGCGGTGGCCGAGGCGCAGGCCGGCATGACGCGCGAGCTCGCCAGCGAGATCGCCTTCCTCGCGGGGATCAAGCCGACCACCGCGGCCAAGATGTTCACCGATCCCTACGGCGAGCCGCTGGCCATCCTGTGCAAGGCTACGGGACTACCGCGAAGCGCGGTGCTGGCGCTATGGCGGGCGCTGCGCCGCATCGAGACAGACAGCACCGGCGAGATGACGCTGGCGCTCCAGCGCACGCTCTACGTTTACGACATGATGGCGGTGGACCGGGCGCAGACGGTGCTGCGCTACTGGAACTGGTCGCTGTCGTCCGCCCTGACGCCCGCGCTGGTGCGCGCCATCCGCGAAGGCGACGACAGCGCGCTCGACGAATACTCCCAGCCGCAGCGCGCGGCCATGCTGGCCCTGGCGCGCGACTTCGGGCGGTAGAACGCCGGACGCCGGCGCGAAGGCTTCGTTCGTCGACGAGGGGACGATGCGGGTCGTCCACCAAGGATCACCCGCGAAGATTCTTCCACGACGTCGGGGCGGTCCTGCAGCGTGTCGAGCCGTCGGCAGGCGTCACGGGCCAGCCGGCTGCTGAGAAGGGGCTGAGGTCGACGCGCAGCCGGGGTAAGCATGGCGCCGCAGCAGCCGCTTCGTCGCTCATGCCGTGGCGGCTGTCTGAGACCTGGAGGCGAGGATGGATCACGCCATACTCCTGCTGATCGCGGGCGTTGCGGTGGCCGGAGTGCTGGCGCAGTGGTTGGGCTGGCGCTTTCGCATGCCCTCGATCCTGGCGCTCCTCGCGTTCGGGCTGGTGGTCGGCCCCGTCTTCGGTTGGGTGAAGCCGTCCGCGATCCTGGGCCAGGTCATGAGCCCGGCGATCGGCATGGCGGTCGCGATCATCGTCTTCGAAGGGGGATTGAACCTGAACCTGCGCGAGCTTCGAAGCGCGGGATCGGGCGTGATCCGGCTGGTGTTCCTGGCCCTTCCGCTGAACTGGGCGTTGGGCGCGATCGCGGGGCATTATCTCGGCGGCCTCGCCTGGTCGGTTTCGGTGCTGTTCGGCTCCATCCTCGTCGTCACGGGCCCAACGGTGATCATGCCGCTGCTGCGCCAGGCCAAGCTCGAGCCCCGCGCCAGCGCCTTTTTGAAATGGGAAGCCATCGTCAACGACCCGATCGGCGCCACGCTCGGGCTGCTGATGCTGGGCTTCCTGGTGGCTCTGAGGGGGCATGGCGACCACGTCATGACGATCTCCGTCCTGGCGGGGCGCGCAGCGTTCGGCGCGCTGGTGGCCGGTCTCCTCGGCCTGGCCCTGCCGTTCGCGCTGCGCTTCGCCTTCCGGCGCGATCTGGCGCCGGAGTATCTGAAGACGCCGATCCTGCTCGCCGGCGCGCTCGGCGTCTATGCGGTGGGAGAGGCCATCCAGGCCGAGACGGGGCTCGTGGGCGCCACGATCTTCGGTGTCGTGCTGGCCAACATCGACGTCACCGGCCTGCAGGAGCTGCGCCGCTTCAAGGAGAGTCTCACGGTCTTCCTGGTCTCGGGCCTCTTCATCTTGCTGACGGCCAACATCGATCCCGCCGTGTTGAGGCATCTGTCGTGGCCGATCCTGCTGACCACCGCGGCCATCCTGTTCGTGGTGCGGCCGCTGGCCATAGGCGTTGCGACCATCGGGGCGAGGATGACCTGGCGCGAGCGGCTGCTGGTCGGCTGGATCGGTCCGCGCGGCGTGGTCGCCGCCGCGGTGGCGGGATTGGCGGGCGTCCAGCTTTCCGCGGCGGGTTACCGCGATGGGGCGCTGGTGCTGCCCATGGTGTTCAGCGTCATCGCCGCCACCGTCGTCCTGCACGGGCTGACGCTGGGCCCCCTGGCGCGGGTTCTTAAGCTCGCGTCCGACACGCCGCCTGGGGTGCTGATCGTGGGAGCCTCGCCCTGGACCATCGCCCTGGCGAAGGCGCTGCGTGGCCTTGGCGTACCCACCCTGCTGGTCGATCCTTCGTTTGACGCCTTGCGCCCGGCGCGCCAGGAGGGCCTGACGACCGCGCGGGTGGAAATCCTGTCGGCCGTCGGCGAGCATGTCGTGGACCTGCGCGACCTGGAATACCTGTACGCCGCCACCGACGACGACGCCTACAACGCGCTCGTGTGCACGCGTTTCGCCGGGGACATGGGCCGCGAGCGCGTGCATCAGCCGCCCCCCGCCGCTGACCGCGAACAGTTGCAGACCAGCCGCGAGTGGCGCGGCAAGTACGCCCCTCACGCGAGCCTGACCCACGCGCGGCTGAGCGATCTGATCGGCGACGGCTACGGCTTCGTCATCCACGGCAAGGATGACGCTATCGAGGCGGTGGCGGACTCCGAGGAGCGGTGGCCGGTCGTCGCCCTCGCCAACAACGGCGCGCTGAGCTTCCGCTCGCCCGACGACGACTTCGACACGGTCGATCAGGCGGACCAGAAGGTCCTGTGGCTCGAGCGCAAGCGCGCAACGGTGAAAAAAACACGCCGCAGGCTGATAGGCCGTCGTGCTCGCATATTAAAGCCCGTATAGCGCCCACGCTTTAAAGTCTTGGAGCCATGAGGTGCAGTTCAGGGTGAGATAAGCGTTGTTGGGGTCATGCCCGAGACGCGGGGCCCTGCGTTTGGCCAGCCTTGATCCTCGGGACAAGACCGGGGAGGACAGTGTAGCGCAATCAAGCGGAGCCGATGCAAAGCAGCGGGCATTATCGCCAGCCGCCGATGTCCGGTTATCGACATTCGCGTAGGAGTAACGCCGGTGATGTCGCCTGGACACATCGACAGCAGCGCCCGCTGGGTCACGCCGCTGGAGCCTTGATCCTCTCCGTCTTGGGAGTGCGGGCCGCGCTACGACGTCAGGCAGGAACTGGCCCCTCCGTCCGCTTCGCGGACAGCTCCTAAAGGAGGAGCGTCTGCGAAGCGGATCTTGTGGGACGACGGGTCGGAACTAACGATTGCAGGCTTGAGCTCCAAAGACGTCGCGCTTTACTGGAGGCGCGTAAGGACAGGAGGCGGGACGCGTCGCGCGGGCCTCCCGTCGTTCACGCGTCGGCGAGGGCCTTCGACTTGGCCGCCTTGGGCCGACCGGCCTTCTTTGGGGCGGGCGCCGCTTCAGGCTCGGGAGCGGGGGCGGCCTTGCGGCCCAGGC